>JAEEYY010000212.1 GCA_016288355.1 Synergistes sp. | reverse complement strand
GTTCGAGGATACGCGCGTTTCCGAGGTAATGGCGCCGCGCACGGATATGTATGCGATAGACGAAAGCGACGGAGCCGAGGAAGCGGTCAAGATATTCATCGAAAGCGGACACTCGCGCATCCCCGTCTATAATGAAGACATCGACAATATAACAGGCATCCTGTATGCGAAAGACCTCTTAGCTCCGCTCTCGCGCGGCGAAAAGGAGATCAGCGTCCGCAGCATCATGAGAAAGCCGATGTATGTGCCGGAGACGATGAAAACGGACGAAGTGCTGGACATAATGAAGAAGTCCAGGAAGCATATGGCCATCGTAGTCGACGAATACGGCGGCACGGCAGGGCTCGTCACGCTTGAGGACCTTATCGAGGAGATAATCGGAGACATACAGGACGAATACGATAAAGAGACGCCGGAGATAATAAAAGAGAGAGACGGCTCCTATGTCGTGCAGGGACAGGTGAACCTTGAGGATCTCTCTGAAGCGCTCGGCTATCCATTTGACAGCATATTCGAAGAGGTCGACACGCTCGCAGGTATGATCCTTGAGATAACGGGCAACTTCCCGTCAAGCGGACAGGTCGTAGCCTACGGCCCGTGGGAGATAAAGGCGCTCAATGTGCAGAACCACCGCATACTGGAAGCAAGGATAAAATACATCGGCGAAAACAAAGAAAACGACGAAGAAAAGCAGCAGGGCGCAGGCCGCTGAAGCTTTCCCTCATCCCCGGCATGAGCACAGACGGAAGATCTTTTAAAAAAACAACGGCAGCGGCGCTTATCTGCGCGGTCGTTGTTTTTTTCATTTTAAGCAGGCTGCTTCCGGAAAAGAAGGCTGAGGAAGCGCAGGGTGATTATTTCTGTCTGGGCACTGTCGTGCATCTGAGCGTTTACGGACAGGGCAGAGACTTTCTCAGGGAGGAGCTTGCGGGGCTGGAGGCTGAGGGAAAACGCCTTGAAGAGCTCTTTTCCGCAAATATCCCGGACTCGGATATAAGGCGCGCTTCCGACGGGCGGGGAAAGTGGGTGAAGGTATCCGGAGAGACTTTCTCGCTCACGGAACGCGCGATGGAGCTGTCAGAGGATACGGGCGGCGCTTTTGAACCGGCTCTCGGCAGGATAACAAAGCTCTGGAAGATAGGAAGCGACGGGGCACGCGTGCCGGAAGAAGATGAGATACGCGCTGCGCTGCGCTGCTGCGGCCGCAGGAATATCGCGCTTAAAGAAGAGGACGGGGCTTATTATATAAAAGTCACCGGCGGCGCTTTGATAGATCTCGGTGGCATAGCCAAGGGGCGTGTCGCAGACATCATGATGAAAAAGCTTGCGGACGACGGCGTAAAAAGCGCTCTCATAGATCTGGGCGGCAACCTGGCGGTGCTGGGAGAGCGCCCCGGCGGCGGAAAGTGGCGTCTTGGCATCCAGACGCCGGAGAGGCCGCGAGGAGAGTATTTCGGCACGGTATCCGTGTCGGACTGCTCTGTCGTGACGTCAGGCGCTTATGAAAGATATCTGGAAAAAGACGGGGTGTGCTATCATCACATATTCGACCCCGCTACCGGGCGTCCCGCAGACTCTGATCTTGCCTCCGTCACCGTGATAGACAGGGATTCAACAAGAGCCGACGCGCTGAGCACGGCGCTTTTCGTTATGGGGCGGGAAGGCGCAGCCGGATATCTTAAGGAGCACAAAGACATTGCCGCGGTATTCCTGCTTAAAGGGCAAAAGCGAGTGCTTGTGACGGAAGCCGCGCGCTCCGTGTTCACACTTTACGATAAGTCCTTTTCCGCAGAAGATATAAGGGGTGCGGAAGAGTGAAGCGCGGCGACAGGATAATGGCTGTTATAACCGGTGCCGGCGCGCTTATGATGGCTGCCGGGCTTCTTATGAGAGGTCCCGCGGACACGCATTCCGCGCGTACCGCGGAAATAGTCGTGGGAGGACGTGTGCTGCATAAGATAGCTCTTGACGGCAGGCCGCGCGAGATACGCGTGGAGACTCCGGAGGGCTTCAACATAATAAAGACAGACGGAAGGGGCGCCGCCGTGATATCGGCGGACTGCCCCGACGGCGTCTGTATACGGATGGGCCGCATAACGCGTCCCGGATCAGGCGCGGTATGCCTGCCCCACAGGCTGCTGCTGCGCATCAGGGACAGGAACATAAAGAACGAAGTCGACAGCGTGACCTGGTGAGGGGCTGCGCGGGGAAAGGATATATAAAAGCGGTAACAGATTGAACAGCACCCGCAGAATAGTATTGACAGGACTTTTTACAGCCTGCGCGTTCGCGCTGAACATCGCGGAAAGCGCGTTTCCGATGCCGCTGCCCGGAGTCAAACTGGGGCTTGCAAATGCGGTCGCGCTCTGCGCGCTCGTGCTGCTCGGAGCAAAAGAAGCCTTTATCGTCACGCTGCTGCGCGTATTTCTTTCATGGCTCGCTTCCGGAAATGTCTTTTCGCTTGCCTGCAGCATCGGGGGCGCTTTGCCGGCTGTCGCGGTGATGTCCCTGCTTTACGGGAGATTCAGCAATGACCTCTCGATGCCGTGGATAAGCGTTGCCGGCGCCTGGGCCTTCAACGCCGGGCAGATCGCGGTAGTCACATATATAGTAAAGGATATAAGGGTCGCGCTCTATATACTGCCTCTGCTTGCGGCGGGCACGGCAGCGGGGTGGGCCACCGGGCTTCTGGCGCAGAACGCCTGCGCGAAGATAGGAGGAAGGATAAATGAAGATATCGATCGACAGTGAGGTACTGAAAAATTTTCCCGACGCAAGAATAGGCTGGCTTCGCGCCTCGATAAATAACGGAAAAGGCTCTGCGCATGTTGAAGCTATGAAAAAGAGCTTAAGAGGCCGCCTGGAGGATATCGGTCTGAGCGCGGATACGATAGCCGCGCACCCGGATATCCGCCGCTGGCGCGAAACATTCTCAAAGATGGGAGCCAAGCCGAGCAAATACAGGTCTTCCATCGAGGCTCTGCTGCGCAGGGTCTTCAAAGAGGAGCTGTGGAGCGTCTCGGATGTGGTGGACTGCTATGACTGCGTATCAGCGCTGAATATACTGCCGATGGGAGCCCACGATATGAGAAAGCTCAAGGGCAATATGACGCTTCGCTACGCAAGGGAAGGGGAAAAGTTCTACCCCTTGGGCGCGGGAGATGCGGTAATAGAGTGCAGGCCGGAGCAGATAGTTTACGCGGATGACGAAAAGATCTGCTGCTGGCTCTGGAATCACCGCGATACAAGAGACGCGTCTGTGGATACGGATACCGAAGAGGCGCTCTTTATAGCAGACTGCGCGTTCGTGACCGAATGGCGCAGCATCGAAGAAGGCCTTGCTGCTCTTGCGGAAGAGCTCACGGCGATCGGCTGCACCGTGAAGGGATACGGCGTGATAACAGCGGAGGCCCCTGAAGCAGAAACGGAGCGGTCGGAATAGAGATCAAGCATAAGAGGTTTATAAAATGTCAGACGATAAGAACAATAAGAAAAAAGATGAATTGTCAATAAGGTCAAGCGCAGCTGAATATCTGACATATATAGCATCAACCGGTACCGAGGGTGAGAGTACCGGTATGGAAATGCGTTATGAGGATGAGAATATATGGCTTACGCAGAAGCTTATGGCGCAGCTCTATGATGTGGATGTCCGCACAGTGAATTATCACATAAAAAAAATCTTTGCTGATAGTGAATTACAGGAAAATTCAGTTATCCGAAAATTTCGGATAACTGCCGAAGACGGTAAATCATATAATGCGAACCACTATTCTATCGAGATGATAATTGCTGTCGGATTTAAAGTCAATTCAGAGCGTGCTGTTCAGTTCCGCAAGTGGGTCAATCAGATAGCCAGGGATTATACGATCAGGGGCTGGGTAATGGATTCTGAAAGAATCAAGAGAGGGACTTTCCTTACGGATAAGTATTTCGATGAACAACTTGAACGCATCCGTGAGATTCGTGCCAGTGAGAGGCTCTTCTATCAGAAGATAACGGATATCTATGCCACAGCTGTTGATTATGACAAGACCGCTGCCGCTACTAAAAGATTCTATGCGACAGTTCAAAACAAGATGCATTATGCTGTGCATGGTCATACTGCGGCAGAACTGATCGCAGAAAGAGCTGACCATACAAAAGATAATATGGGGCTTACGACATGGTCCGACGCCCCAGACGGTAAGATCAAGAAAAGCGATGTTGTTATCGCAAAAAACTATCTCACACAGAGTGAGATCAGCCAACTGAATCGTATGGTTTCGGCATACCTTGACTATGCAGAGAGTATGGCTGCCCGTCATATACCTTTGACGATGGAAGACTGGGAAATAAGACTCAATCGCTTTATAGAGATGTTTGAATATGGTCTGTTGAAGGATGCAGGAAAGGTTGCGTCGGAGATCGCCAGGCTTTATGCAGAGTCAGAGTTTGAGAAATACAGGGTGATCCAGGATAAACTCTTCATGTCAGACTATGACAGATATATGCAGGAATTAGAACAGCATCTGAAGCTTAACAACAAAAAAAAACACCTCAGATAGTAATCATAGTCAGGATGAGGAATAACAGTTGTAATATCGGAATAAGGTCGTTTCAACAGTCCAAAGCCATATATAGTGTTATAAGATAATACTACTGTCGTTTTTCTGCCTGTGAGCTTGTGAGGAGTGCATGAAACGACATAACATAAGAGAACACTTAAAGCAGGAGAAAAGAACGAGCGAAAAGGGGCTTGTACAGTCATATATGTGACAGCATGCAGCCCTGAGAAAGACGCTGCCTTCAATAAAAACAGCCCCCATAGAAAGAAGCGTTATTTTGTGCTGCTGAGGCCTGCCCGCTCAGGCGGTGTATCTGTCGCTCCGGCAGAGCATATAGTAGGCCACAAGGCAGATAGCTATCGACAGAAGAGAGCCGGCGGGCGCCGCAAGCCCCATCGGATAGAGCGTATCAGGGAAATATACCGAAGCAAGGTACGCAAGAGGAACGCGCGCGCAGACCATCGATATGACGTTGTGCAGGAATGAGATGACCGACAGCCCGCAGGCGCAGAAGTAGCCGCTGAAGCAGAAGTGCACCCCCGCGAATATGCTGTCCCAGATATAGCTGCGCAGATACTCGCCGCCGAGCCGTATCACGTCTGCGTTTCCGGTGAAGAGTCCTACCGCGGGTTCCGCTGCTGCCTGCATGATAACGGCGACAACGGCCCCGTAGGATATCACGATAAGTATCGTGTGCAGCAGCGTCTGCTTTGCACGCTCCGGTTTCCCGGCCCCGATATTCTGCGAGGAGATCACGGAAACGGCGGAGAGCATGGATGACGGCACGAGGAAGATTATGCATATCATCTTTTCCACGATGCCTACCGCGGCCGCGTCGTTAAGGCCGCGCAGGTTCGCGATAACGGTGATGACGATAAAGGC
>JAEEYY010000211.1 GCA_016288355.1 Synergistes sp. | reverse complement strand
GAAAGCCCGCGATCTGCACCTCTGATATCTCATCGTTTTTTATAGCGGCGATAACTTCGAATATCTCCTTCTCGCTCAGTTTCTCCCCGCCTGTTATCTTCGAAAGAATTTCCTTGTACATCTTATTTATCCTCTCTTATTTATCCGACAGTCAGCGCAAAAAGATCAAAGATCCCTTACGGCGTCCTTCATTTGCCCGACATACTCCGCAACATGCGGGACGGCGTCTTTTCCGTACTGAGCCAGCAGCTTTATGATCGCAGATCCCACGATGGCGCCGTCCGATACCCCCGCCATTTTCCTGGCCTGTTCCGGCGTCGATATGCCAAAACCTATCGCGCAGGGGATATCGCTGTTTTCCCGGACAACGCTGACTATTGAAGCCAGATCTGTTTTTATCTCGCTGCGCGTCCCGGTCACACCCAGACTGGAAACGATATAAAGAAACCCTTCGGCTTCCTTTGCTATCATCGCTATCCTGTTTTCTGAAGTCGGCGCAACGAGAGATATCAGGTCAACGCCGTACTTATGGCATAAAGGCAGAAACTCCTCTTTTTCCTCAAAGGGCAGATCCGGCAGGATAATGCCGTCTATGCCTATTCCGGCGCAGGTGGATATAAATCTCTCCGCGCCATAGGAAAAAACTACATTTGCGTAAGTCATGAAGACCATCGGCAGCGATACGTCACTGCGCAGATCGCGGACAAGGTCAAATATCTTATCAGTGGTGACTCCGCCGGTAAGAGCCCTTAAGTTTGCGCCCTGAATGACCGGACCTTCGGCAGTCGGGTCGGAAAACGGTATGCCAAGCTCGATCAGATCGGCGCCCTTTTTCGCCATTTCACGCACGCAGGCGGCCGTGGTCTCAAGATCGGGATCGCCGCAGGTGATAAACGGGATAAAGGCTTTGCCGTTTGCAAACGCGCTTCTGATATTACTCATTGATATCCTCTCCTCTGTAACGGGCGATCGCGGCGCAGTCCTTGTCTCCTCTGCCTGATATCGTAATGGCTATGATGCTGTCCTTTCCCATCTCCGGCGCGATCTTCTGCGCGTATGCCACGGCGTGCGCGGACTCTATGGCCGGAATTATCCCTTCCGTCTTTGCCAGATACTCAAATGCGCAGACCGCTTCGTCGTCCGTGACCGGCACATAGGAAGCGCGCCCCGTATCGTGAAGCCATGCATGCTCCGGCCCGATTCCCGGATAGTCAAGCCCCGCCGATATGGAATAGACCGGTGCTATCTGCCCGAATTCATCCTGGCAGAAATATGACTTCATCCCATGGAAAATACCGACCCTGCCGGTGTTCATCGTAGCGGCCGTCTCAAATGTGTCGATGCCGCGCCCGGCCGCTTCACAGCCGATAAGCCGCACGGAGCTGTCTTCGATGAAGTGATAGAAGCTGCCTATAGCGTTGGAGCCGCCTCCCACACAGGCAATGACAGCGTCCGGCAGACGCCCCTCTTTCTCAAGCAGCTGCTCCTTCATTTCCCTAGATATCACTGCCTGGAAATCCCGCACGATGGTCGGGAACGGATGCGGCCCCATAACGGAACCCATGCAGTAGTGAGTATCATCGATACGTCTGGTCCATTCGCGCAGCGTTTCCGAGACAGCGTCCTTAAGAGTCCCGGTCCCAGTCTTCACGGGAACGACGTCAGAACCTAAGAGCCTCATGCGGTAGACATTCAGCGCCTGGCGCTTCATATCTTCCTCACCCATGAATACGACGCACTCCATGCCCATAAGAGCAGCCGCTGTGGCAGTCGCCACTCCGTGCTGCCCAGCGCCGGTCTCCGCTATGAGCCTGCTCTTGCCCATTTTTTTTGCCAGAAGAGCCTGCCCCAGCACGTTGTTTATCTTATGGGCCCCGGTATGATTAAGGTCCTCGCGCTTAAGATAGATCTTTGCGCCGCCCAGATCCTTTGTCATCTTTTCTGCGTAATAGAGCCGCGACGGGCGTCCCGCGTAATCGTTGAAGAGTGCAGCAAGCTCCGAGCAGAAGGACGGGTCATCCTTATAGCGCTCATAAGCGGCTTCAAGCTCAATAACGGCGTTCATCAGAGTCTCAGGGATGTACTGCCCGCCGTGTATACCAAACCGGCCTTTGACGTTTCTCATATTTTTCCTCCCTTTCGATCACTTGGCTGAGTGCCTCAGCGTTAACACAGTCAAAAAAAAATCCCCGACAAGCCTGACGCCTGTCAAGGACGAATTATAAAATCCGCGTTGCCACCTTGATTTGTGGATATACCACACACTCAGCGAGATACAAACATATCCCCGGCAACTTACGTATGCCTCACGTCGCGGAATACTCGGCAAACGCCTTTGACCGCGCCCTCAGCGACCCATTTGACGGCATGTTTTCTGTCCGGCTTCCACCCTCCCGGACTCGCTGTCAGGCCATTACCGCCTTTATCCTCGCCTCAACGGTTTCATATTCAAATTGCAGATATTTTACATAGATGTTTTTAAAAATGTCAATACTTTTTATTGGATTTTTTACCGGATTTTTGAGCCGTATCGCCGTTTAACGTCTGCGCAGCCAGCCGCGCTTCATCCCGTACGCAAACCACACGCAGCAGGCAAAACAGAACAAAGAGACCGCAAAGAGACAGAACCTGTGACCGGCTGGAGAGAAATGTCCATTTGCGACCGGATAAAGATCAAGTGCAAGTCCCACCAGCCATTGCATCAAAAACGAGATAAGAAATATGAGGAAATTCAGAAGCGAAAGCGCCCGTCCCACTTCGCCGCCGGAATACATGCGTCGGACTATAGGAAAGGATATCATCACCATCGCAGCAAAAAACATCACGGGACACCACAGAAGCGCAGCGCCGGCAGCGTTGACGGCTGCGATCAAAGCCAGAAAAACGGAGACAAAAACGCCTGACGCCAGATAAAGCTGCTCCCATGACATCCAGCCTTTGTCCTCGAGCCATCCTGCGACCAGACCGTTCATGAAAAATCCGGCGGCTGCACTTGCGAATGCCAGCATCATGAACGTCCCGGCAGATGACTCACCGAAAGCTGCAACATCATACATCCAAGGACCTATCCATAGATAAAGATACGCAAAATATACTCCCTGCCCCGCCATCGCCGGGGCCGACGCGCAGAGGAAACGCTTATCACCAAGAAGCGCAAGCATACCCTTCAGCAGACTGGTAAGCGACGCACCCCCGGCTTCATCGTCCGGGTCATCTTTCGGTACAAAAAACCACACGGCGGCAGAATAAGCTAACGAAGCAACAGCTATCAGTAAGAAGACCGCACGCCATCCGATCGTATCGAAAGCAAAAGCCACCGGGCTCGTCGCAAACATACCTCCGAGCCCGCCTGTCAAAGACAGCGTGCTGTAGGTAATGGGCAGTTTTTTAGGCGGCAGCCAAACTGCAAATGCTTTAAATGCTGCCATAAGGCTGCCGGCAAAACCGATGCCTACCAGCGCACGGGAAATAACGAGAGCGGCAAAGCTGTGAGCGGTACCGTATATCAGGGCACCCGCAACAGCTGCGATCACAAAAGGAGATAGCGTCCTGCGGGCCCCGAAACGGTCAAGGGAGATCCCGATAGGGAACTGCGAAAGGCCGAAAGCTATAAGATAGACAGAGCTCATGAAGCCAAGGTCGGCCGGTGAAAGGGAAAACTCTGAAATAAGCAGCGGCGACATCATCGCATTCACGCTGCCGACAAAGACTGACAAAAAATATCCCAGCCCGAACGGCAGAAAAAGATGGAGGAAAATCGACGGTGACTGGCCTGCCTTATTCTCCAACACGATCTCCCCGATACGCTAAACTATAAACATTGGAAGATTATACAACATGACTCCGGCTATTTGGATGTTAATAATTTATGTCTGTCATAATAAAT
>JAEEYY010000210.1 GCA_016288355.1 Synergistes sp. | reverse complement strand
CATAAAAGCGCCGCTTGATGCTGATTCCTATTCCAGGCTTACCGGCGTGCCGGTCGTTATAGAGAGGATAGCTGAATCGGTGAAGCTGATAAAGGCATATGCGCCGTCATATGAATTCCGCACGACCTATGTCCCTGCGCTCCACAGCACCGGCGATCTGCTTAAGATAAGGGAAGATATATCGGACGACGCGCACTGGGTCGTGCAGTGCTTCAAGCCTGAGGGATGCCTTGACGAAGAGTTCAAAAAGAAGGAAGCGGCGGACGCTGAAAAACTCAGGGAACTGCTGCCGGGCATAAAGATCCGCGGGTAACTGACGGAAGAGCGGCTCTCTGCGCGCGTTCCCGGGACTTGCCAAAAGATAAAAGAGTGATATAATATCTCCCGTTGAGAGATCAGCAATCATTCCTCGATGGCGCAATCGGCAGCGCGGGTGGCTGTTAACCACTAGGTTCGAGGTTCGAGTCCTCGTCGGGGAGCCAGCCAACATACGGCATTGCGCGTTATGCGCGCAGTGCCGTTTTATTATTATCAAAAAGGAGACGCATGATCATGGAAGTCAACCTTGAAAAATTACCGGAACTGCTTCAGAACGTAACGTATGATTCGATTCTCCCGGCCCTTATTTACCTGGTAGCAGGATTTATCATCGTACAGATAGTCATGAAGGCGATCTCGGGTGCACTCTCAAAAAGCTCTGTTGAAAAGACGCTGCACAGGTTTATCCTTAGAATCACCAAGTTCGTCCTTTATTTTGTGCTCTTTATGACGGTCGCGGCAGCGCTGGGCATCCAGATAACCTCCTTTGTGGCGCTGCTCTCCGTAGCAGGACTGGCTCTTTCCCTGTCGCTGCAGGGAATCCTTGCGAACTTCGCAAGCGGCATCATACTGCTTTCGGTCAAGCCGTTCCGGGTCGGTGATTATGTGGTGGTAGGCGGCTCGGAAGGCGTAGTCAACGAGATAGACCTGATGTACACCAAGATAATCACGCTGGACAACAAGGTCGTATATGTCCCGAACAGCCAGATATCCTCCTCGACGATCCAGAACTACAGCGGCGAAGATCTGCGCCGCGTGGATCTTACGTTCAACGTTGCCTACAGCTGCCCGCCGGCGGATGTGAAGGCCGCGATAACGGAAGCCGTCACGAAGGTGCCGAATGTCCTTGCGGACCCGGAGCCGTTCGTGCGCGTTTCCGGATACAAAGAGTCGACAGTTGAATACACTCTGCGTGTCTGGTGCAAAAACTGCAATTACTGGGATGTGTACTTTGATTCGATCGAGACCGTTCCTCAGTATTTTGAGAAGTACGGCGTCAGGGTCACATACCCGCACCTCAATGTGCACGTGATGGAAAAGCAGCCGGAGAAATAGCAGCAGCCCGAAAGCTGTTCATTCTGATATGTAAAATTCTGTGCCGGCTCCTCAGGACGCCGGCACATTCTGACCTAAGGAGGATGTTGATCGTGGCTGACAAAGTTTTGGGTTTTATAGGAACAGGAGTTATGGGATCTTCAATGATCGGGCATCTGCTTGACGCCGGGAATGAAGTCCACATATACAACCGCAGCCCTGAAAAGGCGGCGGCGCTTATCGCAAAAGGCGCGATATGGGAAGATAGTCCAGCCGATATAACGTCAAAATGCTCGGTGGTCTTTACTATGGTAGGCTTTCCCTACGATGTGGAAGAGGTCTACCTCGGAAGAAAGGGGCTGCTCCCGGAAGCAAAGGAGGGCCAGCTGTTTGTCGATATGACAACTTCCAGCCCGAAGCTTGCCAAAAGGCTGTATACGATAGCAAAAAGACGCGGTGCCGGGATGCTGGACGCGCCCGTGACCGGCGGCGACAGAGGCGCGCGTGAAGCGACGCTGACTATTTTCGCAGGCGGCGATAAGCCGGATTTTGAAGCGGCGCTGCCCTATTTTAAAATAATGGGACGGGTCATCAAATATATGGGGGCTGCCGGAAGCGGACAGAATGCCAAGCTGGCAAACCAGATAGTGATAGCGGGAACGATGACCGGCATGTGCGAAGCGCTTGCGTTTGCCAAAGCCTGCGGGCTTGACCTCAGCGAGTTCATCGAAGCAGCGGGAGGCGGTTCGGCCGCTACCTGGAGCCTTAACAACTACGGCCCGAGGATAGTTAAAGGCGATTTTGCCCCCGGCTTCTTCATCAAACATTTTATAAAGGATATGAAGCTTGCCGAAGAAGCTGCGGACGAGCTTGAACTGGATCTGCCGGCGCTCACCGTCACTCGCGAGCTTTATGAAGAGGTGGCCGAGGGAGGATATGCGGATAACGGGACTCAGGCTCTGTACCGCCTGTATGACCCGGAGGAGGAATAGCGGCAGGCCGCGCAAAAAATCATCACAATTCTGTTGTATAATGATCACTGAGCCGATATAAAGGAGGCGCTGCGGATGAAGACAAGAAAAATATGCGCTCTGTTTTTCCTGCTGTTAATACTGTCAGCGGCAGCCGCTTTTGCGCTGCCTCCCGACAATATAGTCCTTTCGTGGAACAGTTCGACGAGCACGCTTTCTGTGACCGCGGATCATCCCGTGAACGACGGCACCAAGCATTATATTATGGCGATGTATATCACAAGCGACGGAAAGCAGATGCTGACAAAGGAATATCGCTCCCAGCCGTCCAAAGAGGTATTTTCCGACAGCGTCAGGCTGGAGGGCGCAGCCCCGGGCACAGTTGTAACGGTAGAGCTTGTATGCAACATAATGGGCAACGCTAAAAAAGAAATAACGCTGAAATAACGGCGTTTTTTGCAAAACAGTTGTTAAACGGGAGCCGCCCCCTGTCAGGGCCGGCTCCCGTCTTTTTTTGAGCAGGCTTCCGCTGCGCGCCGGGAGTTATTTACCGGGATATGCCCTTTCAAGCTCGTCGTAATCTTTTGATGTGACGGCAGCCTCTGCGGCGGAATGCTCTATCAGCAGCTCTATTATCCTGCCGGGTTCGTGCGTCATGGCTTTTTTATGTATTTTTTTCAGCAGTGACGCGGGAGCGCGTTCTGCGATCTCACAGGAAGCTTCGCCTGTCTTCGAATGCCATCTGTTGTATATCTCAACAAGCCAGGCCGCTTCCTGCGATATGCCGCGTGACTGCGCGATACCGCCTTCCTGCAGGCTTTCTATCTCTGTGCCGTTATTCGCGCACTCTATCATGAAATCGCGGAATATCTCGTCTTTTTCAAGGGCAAACATCGTTTCAGGCTTATCCAGCGCGAACGCGAATCTGCTTTCCATGAAGGCCTGGGCGAAGCTCCATATATCAAGGCGTCTGCGGCAGGCGTAGGTGAATACCACTGTCAGATATTCGCGGCGTATCTGCTCGACCGTTTTTTTCGCCGTTTCTGCGACGCGCTTTTTTGTTTCGGCATCATACTCGGCGTAAATTCCGGCAGTAGATCTCAGCATTGTTCCGCACGCTCCTCTCCTGTCTTAAGAGCCGCTGCCGCGCGCACGGCTTCGCAGGTTATCCCGGCTGCGTGCTCATCAGGCCTCATGTCTATCTGTGCGGCGGATACGGTGTAATGCAGAAGTTCAAGGGATCTTGCGGGCTCTGCGCGCTGCGGGGCGCAGAGCGCGGAGAGCCGCACTGTTTCCGTTATAGCTTCTTCTGTAAAGACGGTTTGCGGATATCGTGCCCTGGCGACATGCCTGAGAATCTCGATGAGGCGCGCTCTGCCCGGTTCTTTCAGTTCTATGGACTGGAACCTTCTTTCCATCGCTCGGTCGCGCGCGATATATCTGCGGAATTCCTCTGACGTCGTTGATATCAGCATGCTGATGCCGCCGCTCGTGATATAGGGCTTAAGCGTGTTCATAAGATTTGAAGGGCCGTCATTTTCGCTGAGACGGTGTGCTTCGTCAACGTATATTATTATCTTATGGTATTCGGCTTCGTCCAGTACATGCTTGAAGCGCAGGTCACGCTTTTTGCGGTCCTGGTTTATCAGGTCTATATTGAGCTCGACTACCCGCCGGCCCTCAAGGCGTCTGTAGCGCCCCGCTTCTATCATGGCCGCGAGCTTCCTCACGGTAGCGGTCTTGCCGCAGCCGGCGGCTCCGGTCAGGGCCACGTTGTTCTGCTCCTCGGATGAAAGCGCCACGGCTATCCTGTCCAGCGCGGAAAAGTCTTCCAGTATCTGTTCCACTCCGCCGCTTCTGCCGTTCAGTTCGCGCCCGTACTTGGCGCAGAGCGGCGGGAGTTTGCCGTTTCCTGTGCTCACAGAGTGTCACCTTCTTCCAGCAGGGACTCAAGCGTAAGCTTCCCGCTTTTCTTTGCCCCTGACGTTATCCAGAGCTTTGAGCCGCCGCTTTTTCTGCGCAGCCTGACGCGCTTGCGCACACTGTGCCGCTCCGGGGGCTCCTGAAGAGATGCGTACGAAACATGTCCTTCGCGCTCTATTGCGCGTATCTCGCTGTCAAGGTCCTCCGGGGAGTATGTAACGTCGGCTTCGGAAACATATGTATCGAATGCCTTGCATATCCGCTCCTCTTCGCTTGCGTGCCATATCCTCTGCACGCTCGACGAGTAGAGCGTGTCTATAAGCCTTTCTTCGTCTGTCCTGCTTTCAAGGGAGAGACGGAAGAAGTTGTCGTAGCCGAATGTGAACGAAAGACGTTCCCAGTTCTGGCGGAATTTGTCCAGGTAGTTGAAGACGCCCCAGCGGTCGATCTCCGGCATCAGCACGACAGCAGCGCTTTTTGCGTTGCGCGCCGCGGCTCCCGCTGCGGCTGTCAGCAGAGGCGCAAGCCCGCGGTCCGCCGCCGCGTTGCCGCTTCCGGATATAAAGAGCGGTCTGCCGGCAGGCGCCTTTAAGTAGCTTTCCAGCTTCAGGGTCCTGTTGCCGGAAAAGAGTGCGGTATTGTCGGTGATCATTGCGACCAAAGCGCGGAAATCCGAAGTGCTTGCGTCTGCCTGCATCTTTATGCAGCGCTGCGTGTTTGTGTTGTCGCCATTCGTCATAAGAAGATCTGCAAAGGGGACCGGCGCTTCCCGGTCTCCGTTTTTCTGGAAGCGCAGTTCCCTTGTCAGGATATATTTTGCAAGGGCAAGCTCTCTTGTAAGCGGATGCCCGCTGTTCTCCTCCTCTGCGATGCGGTACTTTACCGGCAGGACGTCGCTCTCTCCGCCGATTATCTTCGTCATCAGCGTTTCTATATATCTGTGCTGGCGGCAGAAGATGCTGAAAAGGTTGATGCGGTCAAGAGTTCTTGCGACCCCGCCGCTTCCTTCTTCAGACGATGCAAAGGCCAGGTTGTGCACGACGTTTTTTGCCGTTTCCAGCATATAGGTCAGCATCCTGTCGGTGACCAGTTTGCCCAGATCGTCAAAGAACTTGTCGTTCGCGTCGCGCGAGCGGATCTCCTGATATATTGCCTGCCTTACCGCGTAGGCGATATTTTCGCTTGACACACCTATGTCTTCATTTAAAACGAACGGCTCTGTTACGTCCGGGATAAGCGAGTCTTCGCTGGAGAGATCTATCAGCAGTGCGTCGCCAGCAAAGCGTTCGTACAGCTCTCCTCCGTGATCGAATACAATAAGAGCTGTTTCCGGACAGCTTGCGGGCCATTCGTCTATTACTGCGGCGACCGTTGCTTTTTTTCTTTCGCTGCTTCCGAACAGCAGCGTATCACGGCCGCAGAGCATTTCAGCTTTAAACTGTTCTATTTCCACCATTGTGTTTCACCGCGTTTCCCTGTTGCCTGTAAAGGCTATTAGTTCAGAATCAAAGAATAGCACAGCGGAGCGTTTTTGGGAACGCCGGACGAAAGCGGTACCTGATATGGCTGCAGGCTGTGTATGTTTGACTTTGCCGGACAGATTTGCAAGAATATCGGCATGAAAAGTATTCTTTGTTTCGGTGATTCAAATACTTACGGCTATATACCCGGAGGATCGGGCCGCTGCAGGTTTGAAGATCGCTGGCCGGGCGCGCTTGAAAAGCTGCTTGCGCCTGACTGGCGCGTTGTCGAGGAGGGGCTCTGCGGGCGCACGACCGTTTTCCGCGAAGCGGAGCGCCCGTGGCGCGCGGCGATAGATTATATCGCGCCATGCGCCGCGACTCACCGCCCGTTTGATCTTGCCGCGGTCATGTTAGGCACGAATGACTGCAAATGCGAATTCGGGGCTTCCGCCGATATGATCGCGCAGGGGCTGAAGGAGGTCCTGCGCGTGCTCTTGTCCGAAGTTTACAGCACGACGCGCGTGCTTGTCATAGCGCCGCCCCCGCTCTGCCGCGGGCTGAACTGCGGCAGAGACTTCGGTTTCGATGAAAACTCACGCGCGGTAAGTCTTGAGCTTGCGGAAAAGTTTGCCGAAACGGCGCAAGATCTGGGATGCCTCTTTTTCGACGCGGCCTCTGTAGCGTCGGCAAGCCCGATCGACTCGGTGCATATGGATAAAAGATCACATATTGCGCTTGCCCGCGCCGTTGCGGAGATAGTAACGCGTGAGTTCTGCTGACGCCGGAAAGGGATAAGAATCAGCTCTTACCCTGCACGTGCGTCTTTTTGTACCAGAATGCCAGCCCCTGCGCATCGACTGCGGCGTCAAGTGAAAAAGAGATTTTTGCCGGGTCTGTCTGCGGAGCCGTGCCGTATGATGACGCCATATCCCTGTACATCCGAGAAAGTCTGCGGTGTATCTCTTCCTCGTCTCCCCCGGCCGACTCCGCGATCCTGACATATTCTTTTATCGTGCTTTTGAGCAGAGACGCGTTTGCTTCGATCTCGTTTATCTCTCCGAAATGCGTTAAAAAAATACGGGCGGGCGAAAGCGAGATCAGCCTGTCGATCGTGGAGGCCATAGCTTCCGGTGAGAACTGCACCGGAGATGATGACGGAAATGACCAGCGGCGGCCTCTTGCGTCCTTCATCCACGGGTATGATATGCCGAAAGCGTCTCCGGCAAAGAGGGAGCGCGTGCTCTCCTCGAAGAAGACCATCTGGTGCTCGGCGTGCCCGGGAGCGTTTATGCAGCGCAGCGTCATATTTCCGAAAGCCAGCTTTTCGCCGTCGGCAGGCATTATCATGCGTTCCTGCGGTACAGGGACAAGTTCACCGTAGAGACGCTCGGTCTCGGCTTTGCCGTATACGGATCTGACGCTCTCCATAAGCCTGGATGGATCTGCCATATGGCGTGCTCCGCGCGGATGGAGCACCAGCTTTGCATTCGGAAACTCCTGCATATAAAGGCCTGCGCCGCCTGCGTGGTCAAGATGGACATGGGTCACACAGACGAAGTCAACGTCCTTCCGGTTCAGGCCGAGACTTTCCATGGCGGGCAGAGTATAGCGGGCAGACGCGTTGTTTGCCGTCTCTATCAGCGCGGCCCGACCCTGCGATATCAGAAGAAATACCGCGGCGATCTCCTCTCCCTCATAGTGTGCGTCGATGCAGAATATGCTGTTTCCGCAGTCCGTCATATCAAAGCCTCCATTTCGTCAAGGGTCTCTTCGAATTCTTTGACGACCGCCTCCACCGGCGCAGGCGTGCGCATGTCGACACCCGCTTCCCCGAGCAGCTCGATAGGGTAGTCCGAACCGCCTTTTGTCAGGAATGTCAGGTATTTTTTTGCTGCAGGCTCTCCCTTTTCCAGGATGCCGCGCGCTAAAGCCGTTGCCGCCGAGAAACCTGTCGCATACTGGTATACATAAAATGGCGTGTAGAAATGAGGGATACGCGCCCATTCCATCTTCAGAGGCTCGTTTATAATAATATTTTCCCCGTAATACTTACGGTTCAGATCGTACCAGAGCTCTTTGAGTCCGTCAGGGGTCGTGTCTTCCCCGTTTGCGAAGCGGCGGTGGACTTCACGCTCAAACGCCGCAAACATAGTCTGCCGGTAAACGGTCGTTCTGATATTCTCCAGCCTGCGGTTAAGAAGGTAAAGACGGCGGCGCCTACCCCTTGTCTCGGAAAGCAGCCCGGAAAGGAAAAGCACTTCGTTTGTCGTGGATGCGACCTCGGCCGTGAATATGCAGTAGTCCGCCGTTGCGTAGGGCTGGCTTTTGCGGGAATAGTAGCTGTGCATCGAATGCCCCATTTCATGGACAAGAGTCATCACGTCGTTCAGGCTGTTGGTATAGTTCATGAAGATATAGGGGTGAGTGAGGTAGCTTCCCCATGAATAGGCTCCGCTGCGCTTGCCTCTGTTGGGGAATATGTCAGCCCAGCCCTCTTCAAGGCCTTTTTCTGTCTGTTCCACATATTCTTTCCCTAACGGCGCCAGGAAGCGGAACATCATTTTTTTTGCGTCGCTCCAGGCAATATCCCCGAACGGGTCTGCGGAAAGCGGAGCGTAGATATCAAACATCTCAAGCTTTCCGACGCGCAGCATGCGGCGGCGGATATCCATATAGCGGTACATAGGGTCAAGGTTTTTCTCTATCGTATCTATAAGGCTGCTGTATACAGATACCGGTATGTTGTCTGCGTCAAGAGCGGCTTCGAGCGGAGATGCGTATTTCCTGCATGAAGAGTAGAAGGAGGCGCTCTTCAGCATCCCGTCGAATGTCGCACCGAGCGTGTTTTTCATTGCGTTGTATGGCGTATACAGCGATTCGAAAGCGGCTTTCCGTACAGATCTCCTGCGGGAGCGCAGATATGACACCGCCCTCTCCTCGGACATTTCGATATTTACGCCCTTTTCGTCTTTGATAGGAGGAAATTTCATATCGGCGTTGGTGAGCATTGAAAAAATATTGTCT
>JAEEYY010000209.1 GCA_016288355.1 Synergistes sp. | reverse complement strand
CCCGTCAAATTCCTGTATAAGGACGAAGTCCGCGTCGTCGGCAAAGCCCTTGGCCTTCCCGACGGCATGGTCTACCGCCAGCCCTTCCCGGGCCCCGGCCTCGGCGTAAGATGCCCCGGCGCCATCACCAGGGACCGCCTCGAAGCCGTCCGTGAAGCTGACGCCATCCTCCGCGAAGAATTCGCGAAGAACGGCCTTGAAGGCAAAGTATGGCAGTACTTCACCGTCGTGCCGGACTTCAAGTCCACCGGCATCAAAGACGGCAAACGCACCTTTGACTGGCCCTGCATCATCCGTGCCGTCAACACCGTAGACGCCGTCGAAGCCACCGTGGAAAACATCCCCTTCGAACTCATGCAGACCCTCGTGAGCCGCATCACCAGCGAAGTTCCGGGCATCAACCGCGTCCTCTACGACTTCACCCCGAAGCCCAGTGCGACTATAGAATATGAGTGATAACGAGGAATGCGCATAAAGTAGAATAGCAGTGCAAGCACGAAGTGCTTGTAGGACAAAAAGGAACACAGCCATCATGCTCGCATGAATGGCTGTGTTTTATTTTTGGCCGTAAAGGCGAATGAAATGAGCCTTCACTGCGATTCTACGGAATGCATACTCCGACAACAGACAGCGAGCCGCAGCAAAGCGGAGGCGGCCTGACAGTCTGGGTGTGCAGTCACAGCTGATCACTATTAAAGCTACCCTACTTAAAAACTTAAATATGTCATTACGCAATTCAACATAGTCATTTGTAAGAAAAATGACTATGTTATTTTGGGCTTTTGATTATTATTGTGATAAAATATAACTGTGTCAAAAGACTTAGAAATGACCATATTACTCCCTGAAAAGAGGACAATGAATGAGATCGTTGAACTACAAAAACGAATATCAGAAGTTGCTTTCTCCGGAAATCGTGTCGTATCTGGCACAGATCCATGAGATGAAAGGACAACAGAATCTGTTTGTTGAAGCGCAGAAGGATGCATTATCTGAATTGCTCGAGATCGCCAAAATTCAGAGTACGGAAGCATCCAATCGCATTGAAGGCATCATCACTACAGATGAGCGTCTGAAAAAAATCGTCATGAACAAAACAACGCCCAGGGGGCGGAGCGAACGAGAAATCGCCGGTTATCGCGACGTTTTGAACACTGTGCATGAGAACTATGATTATATTCCAATCAAACCGGGAATGATCCTGCAGCTGCACCGGGATCTATATAAATTCAGTAATACTGCCATTGGCGGCAGTTTCAAAAGTTCCGATAACATCATTGCGGAGGAACTGCCCGATGGAACGACGAGGATCCGTTTTCAGCCGGTCCCGGCATGGGAAACGACTGAGGCTATGGACAGCCTTTGTAATGCCTTACAGGAAGCGATGAATGATCCTGAATTGGATCCGCTTCTTCTAATGCCCATGTTTATCCTGGACTTTCTCTGCATTCATCCCGTCAATGACGGCAATGGCCGCATGAGCCGCCTGCTCACGCTGCTGCTTCTGTATCGCTCCGGATATTTTGTCGGAAAGTATATCAGTATTGAAAGACTGATCGCAGACAGCAAGGAGACCTACTATGAGGTCCTGCAGGAAAGCTCGACTGGCTGGCATGAGGGAACCAACGATTACCTCCCCTTTGTACGCTATATGCTCGGTGTCGTGTCTGCAGCTTACCGGGAATTTGCGTCCCGGGTGGATATTCTGATCACAAAGGGCTTGTCAAAACCCGAAAGGGTTCGGGAAATCGTCCGAAATACCACTGGAAAGATCACAAAGACACAAATCATGAGACAATGCCCGGATATCAGTCAAAAGACGGTGGAACGGGCGTTGGCAGAAATGCTGGAACACAATGAAGTCATTAAGATTGGCGGAGGACGGTATACCTCCTACACATGGAACTGGGAGAAGGAGTAACAACATGGTGACTGGTGAACTGAGAAGTAAAATTGACGGTCTTTGGGAGATCTTCTGGACGGGCGGCCTGACAAATCCGCTGGATGTCATTGAGCAGATGACCTATCTGATGTTTATCCATGATTTGGATGACGCTGATAATCTCCGCGCAAAAGAGGCGGCCATGCTGGCCCTGCCCTATGAAAGTATCTTCGCGGAAAATGTACAGATCGGTGATCGTACCATAGACGGAAGCCAGCTGAAATGGAGTGTATTTCACGACTTTCCTGCTTCTAAGATGTTCAACACCGTGCAGGAATGGGTCTTTCCCTTTATTAAGAACCTGCATGGTGATAAAGAAAGCGCGTATTCCAAATATATGGGCGATGCTATCTTCAAAGTTCCGACGCCTCTGATGCTGGACAAGATCGTCACTGCCATGGACGGTATCTATGAGCAGATGGCACAACTTAAGGCCACGGATACCCGCGGCGATGTGTATGAATATCTGCTTTCAAAAATCGCCACAGCGGGTGTAAACGGTCAGTTCCGCACGCCCCGGCACATCATTCGCATGATGGTGGATCTGATGGAACCCAGAGCAGACGAGATCGTCTGCGACCCAGCCTGTGGGACCTCCGGATTCCTGGTAGCCGTTAGTGATTATCTGAAGGAGAACCGCAAACAGGAAGTTTTCTTCAACCGGCAGAACAAAGAGCATTATATGAACCATATGTTCCATGGCTACGATATGGACCGCACCATGTTGCGCATCGGCGCCATGAACATGATGACTCACGGTGTAGACAATCCATTTATCGAATATCGGGACAGCTTGTCTGATCAGAATCCGGATCATGAGAAATATACTCTTATCCTTGCAAATCCTCCTTTCAAAGGCAGCCTGGACGCGGATATCGTATCCACCGATCTACTGAAGGTCTGCAAAACCAAGAAGACAGAGTTATTATTCCTGGCGCTATTCCTGCGCATGCTTAAGGTCGGCGGCCGCTGCGCCTGTATCGTACCTGATGGTGTGCTTTTCGGTTCCTCCACTGCGCACAAGGCAATTCGCAAAGAACTAATCGAAAATAATCGCTTGGAAGCGGTGATCTCTATGCCTTCCGGAGTGTTTAAACCCTATGCCGGTGTATCCACCGCTATACTTATCTTTACCAAGACAGGTCACGGCGGTACAGATAAAGTCTGGTTTTACGATATGAAGGCCGATGGCTTCTCTCTGGATGACAAACGAAGCGAGACTAAGGAGAACGATATTCCAGACATAATCACTAGGTTTCATGCGCTTGATGCTGAGCAGGATCAGAAACGGACGGATCAGAGCTTCTTTGTGCCAAAGGATGAGATCGTAGCAAATGACTTTGATTTGTCCATTAACAAGTACAAGCAGACTGAATACAAAGCTGTGGAGTATCCGCCGACAAGTGAGATCATGGCGCAACTGGACGAGTTAGAGATGGAAATCGGGGCAGAAATGGCAGCGCTCCGTGAACTTCTTGGACTGTAAATTGAGATTTGTGGGGATGACAAGATGCGAGTAAAGCTTGGTGATGTATGTGAGCGAGGATCATCGAATCTGCGTCAATCGGACATAGAGGGAAAGACTGGAGATTACCCTATCTTTGGAGCTGCCGGATATATAGGCAATGTGGATTTCTATCATCAGGAGAAGCCATATGTGGCTGTTGTTAAGGATGGAGCAGGCATTGGAAGGACAACCCTTTTGCCGGCGAAATCTTCGATTATAGGCACAATGCAGTATCTTCTTCCCAAAGAAAATATATTGCCAGAGTATCTTTGCTATGTGGTTCAATATATGCACCTTGAGAAGTATTTCTCTGGAGCAACCATACCACATATTTATTTCCGCGATTATAAGAATGAAGAGTTCACCCTTGCTGATCTCGGGCGACAGGCGGAAATCATTGGTATTCTTGGAAGAGTTGAAAGGCTAATAGAGT
>JAEEYY010000023.1 GCA_016288355.1 Synergistes sp. | reverse complement strand
TGACCGAAACGGCGCCTTCGCGTTTATCTTTTCCGAAGCATATCGCACGTCCCGCTCTTTCATAGAATGATGCAAGGCGTGTTCCGAGATATGCGGGATAGCCTTCTTCACCGGGCATTTCCTCAAGACGTCCGGACATTTCGCGCAGAGCCTCGGCCCAGCGTGAAGTGGAGTCTGCCATAAGGGCGACCGAGTATCCCATGTCGCGGAAGTATTCGGCTATCGTGATGCCGGTGTAGATAGAGGCTTCGCGCGCCGCGACCGGCATGTTCGATGTGTTCGCGATAAGAAGGGTCCTCTTCATCAGGGGCTGTCCCGAACGCGGGTCTTCAAGCACCGGGAATTCAAGAAGAACGTCGGTCATCTCGTTGCCGCGCTCGCCGCAGCCGATGTATACGACTATCTCGGCGTCGGCCCACTTGGCCAGCTGGTGCTGTATAACGGTCTTGCCCGAACCGAAAGGTCCGGGAACGCAGGCTGTCCCGCCGCGTGCGATCGGGAAGAAGGTGTCGACGACACGCTGACCTGTGGTGAGAGGAACTTCAGGCGGAAGGCGTTTTACGACAGGGCGCGGTCTGCGGACCGGCCAGCGCTGCAGCAGCTTCAGTTCATGGTCGCTGCCTGCGGCGTCTTCAACTATCGCGATCGTTTCTTCTACCGTGAATTCGCCGCTTTTTATCTCCTTTATCTTTCCTTTTACTCCGTGAGGGACCATTATTTTGTGATCCACAAGTATAGTTTCTTTAACGGAGCCTATGAAATCTCCAGGCCCCACTTCGTCGCCCTTGCTGACGCAGGGCTCGAATTTCCACTTGCGGGTGCGGCTGACAGCGGGAACGCTGATGCCGCGGAGGATATACGGGCTTTCGGCCTTCTGCTCTATTGATTCAAGCGGGCGCTGTATGCCGTCGTAAAATTCTTCGATAAGCCCCGGGGCAAGTTCGACAGAAAGCGGCTCTCCGGTGCTTACGACCGGCTCGTTCGGCGCCAGACCGGATGTTTCCTCATATACCTGTACAGACGCTTTGTCGTCTTTCAGTTCTATTATCTCACCCACGAGCCCCGCTTTGCCGACTTTAACAACGTCGAACATGCAGGCGCCCGCCATGCCGCCTGCTATGACAAGCGGGCCGGATATCTTTTCAATGTACCCGGTAACGGCGTTCGGTGTGGTCAATTTATATCGCCTCCATCATAATCATTTCTCGCCAAATATATCCATGCCTACCGCGCGTTCAACGTTTTTGCGGATAGCCTCGAGCCCCGCGCCCATGGAACCTTTCTGGTTCGGGACAGGTATCACGCTTATGTCGTTATGTTCGTTGACGTCATCGACTTCGGCACGATACTTCACAAAAAGCTCCTCCTCGAGGAAGAGGACCGCGCAGCCGGAGCGTGCGTATCTGTTAAGTATCTGTCCGATATTTTCACCGTTCCCGTCTTCGATGACTTCTACGTCAAGACCTATGGCCTTGAACGGCAGTATGCTCTCATAGCTTCCTACGGCCGCCATCGGCGCTCTTCCATTATCAGACATGGCGCAGGAGCCTCCTTACGCTTTCCCTGTCTCCGCTTCCGGATTTCGAGACAAGGATCATGCGGATATTTTTTACCTCAAGCTCTTTCGACCATAAGTGAGCTATGACGTTGCACGGTGAATCCGGGCTGTATTTGCTTGCAGCGGCAAGGTCAAGCAGGAATTCGTCAAGCTTCTTTTCAAAATCCAGGATTATCTGCGAGAAGCCCGCAGACACATCCGTTTCCGAAAGCAGACGCGACAGATCCGAGAAGGATATGAGCCTGCTCCATGTTTCGAACGGCTCCGCTATCATGGAAGCAAGAAGGTCTTTGTCGATCCTCCCGCCGTCATGCAGGAAGGGAGCGGCGCCTGACGCGTCGAAGCCGAATCTTTTAAGACGCAGCAGCGTTCTCAGGTTCTCTCCGTCTATCCTTGCCTTCACCCATTCTGTCACTTCACTGTAGCCAAGCTCTTCCGCTATGCGGCGCATCTCGCCGAACATCTGCAGATCCAGCAGGCGTTCTGTTTCAAGCGTGTTCCTGCTCTGTTCCCACACTCCGATGCATTTCGGCAGCACAGAGGCAAGTCCGAAAGGCAGCAGCCTGTACTCTTCCGCCTCGATATTTGACACAAGGCTGTCGACAGGATATGAGCCAAGGGAAGTAAGCAGATCCCATCTTTTCTTCCCGCCGGTCCTTGCGGCAAATATGCTCTTCAGCATGACCTTGACGTTGCTGAAATCATACTGCATACGCATCATAAGCGGCAGTTCCCTGTCAGGGACAAAAGACGCCAGCTCTTCGTAGGTCTCAAGCAGAGACGCCTCCAGAAGCTTGTCAAAAGCTCCGCCGGAATGCGATGTCAGCAGAGGGGCATAAGATGTTTCGCCGAGGATCTTAAGCACGGAAGCAGTATCTTCCGCTTCCAGCAGTCTCGTGAAAACAGCAGCATCAAGAAGGCGGTGCTCCATAGCGCGTATTCGCGCCACGGCATACCCGTAAGCCTCCTTACGTGACATCGGACCACCCCCTCCGCTATTCCTGCGGGAACAAACGCTTTACGACGCCGGCTTCCTGCTTTTCCTGCATGACCTTTACAAGCATATCCCATGAGCAGTCGATGCTTGTGCGGTCGCGCATCAGGATGAACCCTCCGCTGATATCCGGCCTGCTGCCGGACATCGCAAGTTTTGTGCCGTGCGCCGCGTTGTACTCTCCAAGCCAGGCCTCGTCGAGATATTTTTCATTTTTCCCTACGGCTATCTTTTCATCACCGCTCTTTACAGCATCTTTGAGCAGGGAAACGCAGAATGAGAGATAGTCTTCTTTTCCGAGAGAAGCCAGCTTTGCCAGCGCCGAACGGTAAACATCTTCGATAAGGTCTCTTTTTGCCTTCAGTTCCATCCTGGCCGTGTCGAGGTTGGCGACTATCTCCCTGCGCCTGAATATTTCAGGACGTTCGGTGTTGAAGCGGGCGTCAAAGCCGGCCTGTATGTCGTCACACTCATCCATGGCCTTGCGGGCGATAGTTTCCGCCTGAGTTTTGGCCTTCAGGAGGATCTCATCGGCCTCTTTCCGGGCGTCATTTTTTATTTTTTCCGTAATCTGGGCTAAAGACATGGTGATCGCTCTTCTCTGTTAGAGCTTTATGCCGTTGAGCATAAGGATGCTGACGAGAAGCCCGAAAACGGCATAGGTTTCGCACATGGCGGGAAGGATGACCGCTTTGCCTATCTGCTCAGGACGCTTCGCTATCATAAGTATCGTAGCGGCGGAAGATTTACCCTGCCAGATCGCCGAATAGAAACCGGCTATCGCTATCGGAAGGCATGCGCAGCAGATGCCCAGTCCCTGCCATACTGTGAGAGCGACCGCGCTTCCGCCGAGGAGCCCCGCTTTCTGCATCGCAAGCACCGCGACGAGAAGGCCGTAGATACCCTGAGTGCCGGGGAGCGCAAGCAGAACGAGCGCGTAACCGAATTTCTTGGGATCTTCGGTCATGATTCCCGCCGCAGCCTCGTTTGCCAGGCCTATACCCCAGGCCGAGCCTGAACCTGCAAAGCCTACGGCAAGCGCGCCTCCGAGAACTACGAGCATCTGTCCGAGCTGATCAGCCATTGTTGCGAGAATTGATTCCATAATGGATCTTACCTCCTTG
>JAEEYY010000022.1 GCA_016288355.1 Synergistes sp. | reverse complement strand
TCGCGTCCGACGCGTTTGATATCAGCTCGCGTACGAATATATCCGGATTCGAATAGACGGAGTTTATCATAAGCTCCAGTACCTGTTTCGCTTCGCTTTGGAATTCCATTTTTTCTGCCATAAAGATTCCTCCTGGGATACCTTTGAAAATTCTCTGCTATTATAGAATAAAAAGGGGCGTATTTACGCCCCTTTTATGCGTTAAGGGAAAAACGCTCGCGGTCTGCTGTGCCGGCCGGCATACCTTACACTTGCTGCGCGTTTTCGAAACCGAATTCGAACTTCCCGTCCTTTTCTGATATCACTATCTTTCCGCCGTCGCTGACAGCGCCGCCGATGATCGCGCGCGCGATCGGCGTCTCGAAGGTCTTCTGGATGTAGCGCTTCAGCGGGCGCGCTCCGTACACCGGATCGTAGCCGTTCTCGGCACAGAGCGAAAGCGCGTCGTCGGTCAGTTCGAGAGTGATGCCGCGGTCGTGCAGGCGCGCCTCAAGCTGTCTCAGCATCAGACGGACTATCTGACGTATGTCGTCCTGAGTGAGCGGTTTGAAGCAGATTATCTCGTCTATGCGGTTCAGGAACTCCGGACGGAAGCTGCCGCGCAGCATCGACATCACATTGTCCACAGTACCGGCCGAGAGCTCGCCCCTTTCGTCCATACCGTCTATCAGCAGCTGCGCCCCGATATTGCTGGTCATTATCAAAACGCAGTTTTTGAAGCTCACGGTGCGGCCGTGGCTGTCCGTTACGCGGCCGTCATCCAGTATCTGCAGCAGTATATTGAAGACGTCCGGATGCGCTTTTTCGATCTCGTCGAAGAGCACCACCGAATAAGGATGGCGGCGCACGGCTTCAGTCAGCTGGCCTCCCTCGTCGTAGCCCACATATCCCGGAGGCGCTCCGACAAGGCGTGAGACCGAATGCTTTTCCATATACTCGGACATATCTATGCGGACTATATTGTCCTCCGAATCAAAGAGCGCTTCGGCAAGAGCCCTCGCAAGCTCCGTCTTTCCAACGCCGGTAGGACCAAGGAATATAAATGAGCCTATCGGGCGTTTCGGATCCTTGATGCCGGAGCGCGCGCGAAGCACAGCGTCCGCGACAAGGGATACCGCCTCGTCCTGTCCGACCACGCGTTCATGCAGTACGGAGTCAAGATGAAGCAGCTTCTCGCGCTCTCCCTCAACGAGCCGCGTGACCGGGATGCCGGTCCACTTTGCCACGATCTCTGCTATCTCGTCCTCAGTTACCTCTTCGCGCAGCAGCTTCTGCCCGCCGGCAGAGGCGCCCATTGCCTCTTCGGCCTTTTTCAGTTCGCCCTCCAACTGGGTCAGCCTGCCGTAACGCAGCTGAGCTGCGGTGTTGAGGTCGTACTTGCGCTCCGCCTCTTCGATCTGATGGCGCACGCTTTCTATCTCCTCGCGCATGCCGCGTATCTTTACGATGTCGCGTTTCTCCGTTTCATACTGGGCGCGCAGCGTGGCGGCCTTTTCTCTTTCATCGGCGAGCTCTTTCTGCAGCGCCTCAAGGCGCTCTTTGCTTGCCTTGTCCTTTTCGAGCTTCAGTGCCGCTTCTTCTATCTCAAGCTGCATCACGCGGCGGTTCACTCCGTCCAGCTCCGCCGGCAGAGAGTCGATATCGGTGCGTATCATAGCGCATGCTTCATCTATAAGGTCGATGGCCTTATCCGGCAGAAAACGGTCTGTGATATAGCGGTTTGAAAGCGCCGCCGCCGCTACGAGCGCGCTGTCCTGGATCCTCACGCCGTGATGTACCTGGAAGCGCTCCTTCAGACCGCGCAGTATCGAGATCGTGTCCTCAACGCTCGGCGGTTCCACCATGACCGGCTGGAAGCGCCTTTCAAGCGCTGCGTCCTTTTCGATATACTTACGGTACTCTTCGAGAGTCGTGGCTCCGATGCAGTGCAGCTCTCCGCGTGCAAGCAGCGGCTTCAGCATATTGCCGGCGTCGAGAGCTCCGTCCGTTTTCCCTGCTCCAACTATCGTATGCAGCTCGTCTATGAACAGGATGACGCGCCCGTCGCTCTTTTTGACCTCGTCGAGCACCGCTTTCAGACGCTCTTCAAACTCGCCGCGATACTTTGCTCCGGCGATGAGCGATCCCATATCCAGTGCGAAGATAACCCGGTCCTTAAGGTTCTCGGGGACGTCGCCGCGCATGATGCGCTGCGCCAGTCCTTCCGCGATAGCGGTCTTTCCGACGCCCGGCTCGCCTATAAGCACCGGATTGTTCTTCGTTTTGCGGCTCAAGATGCGTATCGTTCTGCGTATCTCCTCGTCGCGCCCTATGACCGGGTCGAGCTTGTTTTCGCGCGCTGCCTTCACAAGGTCTCTCCCGTACTTTTCCATTGCGTCATACTTGTCTTCCGGGTTGTCGCTCGTGACCCTCTGATTGCCGCGCACCGCAGAGAGCGTCTTTAAGAAAAGCTCCTGCGTGACGCCGAAAGTCTCGAAGATCCTGCCGAGCGGCGTGCCCTTGGTCTCGTTCAGCACGGCAAGGAAAAGATGCTCCACGGAAACATACTCGTCCTTCAGCTTGTCAGCTTCGCTTTCCGCGCTCACGAGAATTTTGGAAAGCGTCTGCGAAATATATATCCTGCCGCTTTCCTGCCCGGCTCCGGAGACCCTCGGCTTTTTGAGAAGCTCCTTTTCCACTGCGGAAGCGATGTTTTCCGCGGGAACGTTCATCTTGGCGAAAAGCCGCGGAATCAGTCCGTTATCCTGCTTCAGCAGCGCAAGGACGAGATGCTCGGCGCTTATCTCCTGATGTCCGAAGCTGACCGCTCTGTTCTGAGCGTCGTAAAAAGCTTCCTGTGATTTCTGTGTCAGTTTATTCATATCCATAATGATCCCTCCTTAGGGACGCTGATTTAACTAACCCTGACGTTACTGGCATATTATAATACATCAGCGAATATCAAACAATAGATTCCAATAATATTTTTATTAAAAATTATTAAAAATGAGTGAGTTCTGCACGCGCGTTTTTCTCCCGCATTCCATGGTATGTTTGTATTTATGTACGGAAAGTTGGCTGAATGCCGCATAGGATACCCCTTCGGCGGATCGCGGCACAGAATACATGAGACGGCCGGCGCTGCCTTAGGACCAGGGGCAGCAAGTACAAGCGCGGCAATTAAGCACTGCGTGCCGGTTCCGATTAGCTCAAGGCACAGCTCGGCAAACTGATGAAGGCGGATAAACAGGCGGCAAACTACAATATAAACGGCAGCAGCCGCGTCAAAGGATGGATGCACTGATTCTGTCTAAATGAGAAAGGTGAGGTTTCATCTGGTATTCTTTGTGTTCCTTTATAACATTTTTATTGCTGACTATATAAACAAAAAGTTGTTGAAAAAAGCATTTTATGATAGTATTCATTTGCGATGAAACGCATCGTGCGGTTGTTTTTTTTGGGGTAAAAAATAAAGTTTTATTGCATTTTTTGTATTAAATACTTTATTTTTAATCTGTTTAGCTAAGAGGGGATAGTTTATGAAAGAAAACGGCGCTATCTGGAGAATATTTAAAGATCGCTGTGCTGTCGTTTCCCGGACAGCAAAACAGAGCGGCAGAAACGGTCTTCGTATGAACAAAAAACTGATTGCGGCCTTACTTGCAGCCGGAACTATGCTGTCTGCGGCAGGAAGCGCTTTTGCTGATCCCTATGCGGCAGGCGGGGGAACGGCCACCGGTACAAATTCGATCGCGATAGGCAACGGCGCTGAATCACAAAAAACAAATTCCATAGCGATCGGCAACGGTGCCGTTGCCGCCGGCAATAACTCTATCGCGCTCGGCGGCGGCGGCGCGCAGGTGACCGGCAACGGGGCCATGTCGTGGGGCAGCGGTACTGTCGCAAGCGGCATAAGGGCCACGGCCTGGGGCGGACCTCTTGCCAGCGGCGGCGGAACTAAAAATACGACAGCCAGCGGGTCCGATGCAACTGCCTGGGGAAGCGGCACGACTGCCGGAGGAATTAACTCTACTGCATGGGGTGTTGGTTCAACCGCTTCCGGTACACAATCTACAGCATGGGGCAACAGTACGACAGCCAGCGGCCTGGCTTCTACGGCCTGGGGCAGCAGCACGACTGCAAGCGACAACGAGGCCACGGCCTGGGGGCTGCAGACCGCAGCAACGGGACGAATGGCGACTTCGTTCGGCTATTTCACCACCGCTAACGGCTGGTCAGCTACGGCCTGGGGATTTGCCCAGGGTGCGGACGGCGCCAGGATCATTGCGGACGGATATGGCGCTACCGCCTGGGGAGTTGCGCTGTCTGCAAACTCAAGAGTCCTGGCCCAGGGTGTCGGTGCTACCGCATTCGGTTATGAAACAAAGGCAACAGCACAGCTGGCAACTGCGTGGGGACAGCTGACGGAAGCAGCCAGCAATCAGGCGACAACATGGGGTACAAGGACGCTTGCCAGCAAAAGAGGCGCAACTGCATGGGGCTACGGCTCAATAGCTTCAGGCTCGGAAGCGACCGCGTTTGGGAATGCTTCTGTAGCCGGAGGCAATAATTCGCTTGCGTTTGGCGCTGCCTCTAAAGCGTATGGTCAGAATTCAGTTGCCGCTTTGGGCGGCACCACAGGCGAAGGCAGTGTAGAGGTGAATGCTGAAACGGGAGCAAGGACCGTTACAGTAACCAAAGACGCGAAAGGCGCTGTTGCGATAGGAGAAGGAGCGCAGGCTGCGCAGGACTATGTGTATGCGATAGGACAGAACGCGTCGGCAGCGGAAGAGAATACAGTAGCGATAGGCAACTCCGCGTCGGCAAGCGGCGCTTCCTCCATTGCGGCGGGTACCATGGCATCCGCTGCGGGAGAAAACTCCATAGCGATAGGCAGCGGTTCCTCGGTGACAGGAACGAACAGCATCGCGGTAGGCAGCGGCCATACGGTGGCCGGCAATAATTCCGGAGCGTTCGGCGATCCGAGCGTGATCAGCGGAGACAGTTCGTACGCGGTCGGCAACAACGACCGGATAGAGGTAAATGACGGATTTATCCTCGGCAACAACGCATCAGTTACAGAAGAAGGCGGAGTTGCGCTGGGCAGCGGATCAGTTGCGTCCACGGAAGCAGGGGTGCAGGGATATGACCCGGCGACCGGAGAAGCCTCGAGCGAAACGGGCATAGCGTGGAAATCGACATCAGCCGCGGTTTCAGTAGGCAGTGATACAGACAGCCGTCAGATCACGGGCGTTGCGGCAGGACTGGAAGATACAGACGCGGTGAACGTGGCGCAGCTGAAGCGAATAGCGTCAGAGGTCGAAGACTCGAAGACGCATTATTATTCGGTCAACTCCGCAGAGACCGAAGCGGGGAGCAACTACGATAATGACGGAGCCACAGGCCAGAGTGCGGTAGCAGCCGGTCCGTATGCAGCGGCGAGCGGAGATCAAGCCGTGGCGGTCGGTGCGTATGCATCAGCAGAGGCTGGGGGTTCGGCCGCGATAGGCTCATACAGCACCGCAGACAGAGAAGGCTTCACGGTAGAGACGCCGGCGCCGTTCAGCGCAGCGGATCTGAACGGAGTAACATACG
>JAEEYY010000208.1 GCA_016288355.1 Synergistes sp. | reverse complement strand
CGACGCCTCCTTCGGGAAGATTCTGCGCCAATAAATATATATGCAAAAGCGTCAAAAGTCTATAAGCTGTGCATGCCTGATATCCTGCCAGCGCGTGCCTGATACCCTGCCGGTTTGAAACATATTCGGCTTTGCGTTACAATGCTTTGTAACGATAAGTGTTTGGATGTACGTAGGTATGGAGGAATAGATTTGGTTCCGCAGACAAAATTGGCGCTTGTTATTGCAGGCAATTCTTTTTCAGAAGAAGATAACGCAGACCCCCAGCTTCTGCTCGGCTACCTTCCTGACGGGCTGGCGGGAATCTGTGATATTAAAGAATGGAGCACTCAGCCGAGCTCGCACTACTCGATGTCCATGACGCTGGCGATGGAGGAGATGTTCGAGTCGCTGGCCGATGCAGGCTACGCCGGCATCATCGTGGTCTCCGGCAATGGCGTCATGGAGGAAATGGCTTATATGGCAAACCTGTTTTGGCGCCGCGAAGAGCCGGTTATATTTGCCAGCCTGATGCTGCGCGGGCGCACCGGAGCGAAAGAAGTACTGATGAATCTGCGCTGCTCGGTGCTTGCCGCGCTCTCTGAGGACGCCAGGGGCAAGGGCGTTCTGGTATGCTCAGGCGGAGAGCTGTTCTCCGCGGACGACGTAACGTTCGCGGACCCGGCGTCATCTTTCAATACATTCCAGTCTCTTGTCCGCGGTCCTGTCGGCAATATGCAGAACGGCGTGGTAAAGTTTTTCGGCGATGTGCGCCGCCCATCCTTTCTTTCGCGCAGGCCGGCCGAACTGCCCTGCGTCGAGATAGTACAGGCATGTCTCGGCGGCGGTGAAGCATTGCTTTCATCGCTTGCGCAGGCGCGTGAGCTCAGAGGCCTTGTACTTTCGGGTTTCGGCGCCGGGAACATCCCGCCGTCCTGGGTGCCTACGGTCCGCAATATACTGCGGCGCCGCATACCGGTAGTGATCACATCGCGCTGCATGATTCCCGATGTGCATAAAACGGGAGACTTCGAAGGCTCTTTTGAAAAACTGACAGAGATGGGAGTCATGTCAGGAGGGAACCTCAACCCTTACAAGGCGCGCATACGCCTTGCGGTAGGAATTGCGGCAGGTCTTACCGACAGCGGTCTTTCTCTCTATCTGCTCAATATGCCGGTCGATACGGATAATGAAGCGGACGCGCTTTATAAATGAAGATCTACTGTCTGACGCTCGGATGTGCTAAAAACAGGGTCGACAGCGAATGCCTCGCCGGAGCGCTCTCTGCGGCCGGACACATTGTCGTATCTTCTGTTGAAGAAGCTGAGTGCGCAATAGTCAATACCTGCGGTTTCATACGCCCAGCGGTTGAAGAGAGTATTTCCGCGATACTTGATCTTGAAGAGCTTAAAAAAAACGGAAAACTGAAAAAAATAGGCGTTGTGGGCTGCCTTGTCAACAGATACGGGGACGACCTGCGCCGTGAGCTCGGCACTGTCGACATATGGGCAAAGAGCGAAGAGTGGCAGGAAGTGCTTGACGCGCTGGATACCCATATGTCCTGCAAGAGGATACGCGGTAAGCTGCCCTCTTCTTCGCCTTTTTCACGCTATCTCAAAATAAGCGAGGGTTGTGACAACAGGTGCTCCTACTGCGCGATACCTTCGATACGCGGCGGCCTGCGATCTCTGCCGCCAGATACCGTGGTGCGGGAAGCCTGCCAGCTTGCGGAGGAAGGTGCGCGGGAACTGTGTGTAGTAGGTCAGGACCTTACGGTCTACGGCGTCGATATTGACGGGCGTCCTCACCTTGCCGAACTGCTCGACGCGCTTGAAAGCTCCCTGCCGCGCAGTCTGTGGATAAGGCTGCTCTATCTGCACCCGTCGCGCGTGGACAAAAAACTAATAGAGCGCGTCGCTTCCGGAGTGCAGATTCTGCACTACCTGGATATACCGATACAGCACTCGGATTCGGAAATACTCGCCGCGATGAACCGCAGCACGGAGCCTGGCGCTCTTCGTTCGATATTTGAAACGGCGCGGGCAGCTGATCCGGATTTTGCTTTGAGAACCACCTGCATGGTCGGTTTCCCGGGAGAGACGAAAAAGCATTTTGATGATCTGAAGGCCTTTATCAGTGATGTTCAGTTCGACAGGATGGGGGCTTTTACGTTCTTTCCCGAGGAGGGGACTCCGGCTGCGGGGATGCAGCCTCAGGTGTCCCCGCGTACGGCACAAAAACGCCTTGACGAACTAATGAGCCTGCAGGAAGAGATCTCCCTGTCGCGGCAGCTGCGCTTTGCCGGAAGAAAGCTTGACGTGCTGGTCGAGTATGTAAACAGCGAAGAAAACTATGCCGAAGGACGGTCCTTCCGCGAAGCGCCGGAGGTAGACGGCACGATAGAAATAAGAAACATAAGAGACAGCCTTAAAGAAGGGGATGTCATCCGGGTGCTTATAACAGATGTGATGCCGCACGATATGGCGGGGGAAGAGACAATATGATAATTACCGACGAGATGAAGACGTGGTACGGCATGATAGCGACAGTCGGGACTCTCGGGCGCTTTTCGAAGATGCCGGGAACGCTCGGTTCCATCGCAGGCACTGCCATATGGCTTGCGGCAGGAGGACTGCCGCTTTGGGTGATAGCGGCCGCGGCGGTCGCAGGGTGCGCCGCGGCGGACAGGTACGAGAAAGCGGCAGGACGCACCGATCCGGGCGAGGTCGTGATCGACGAAGTGGTAGGTGTATGGATATCATCATGGGGGCTTGAGCTCTCATATGCGATAGTGGCGCTTTTTCTGTTCCGTCTGGTTGACATTACGAAACCCTTCCCGGTGAAGAATTTTGAAAAGATACCGGGCGGCGCCGGCATTATGGCGGACGATATAGCGGGCGGCGTGATAGTGAACCTGCTGCTTCGCGCTCTGACGTGGTTCTTCTTTGCCGGCGGGCTTGCGATGATACTGAAGATGGCAGGCAGATGACAGAACGTAGAACGGAAGCCCTTGCTGCGGAACTAATAGAGGCGCTGCGCGCACGCGGTCTGCATCTTTCTCTTGCGGAATCCTGCACCGGCGGTATGATAGCGGCTGCCGTAACAGATATAGCCGGAGCCTCGGATGTTTTTTCCGGTTCTGCCGTTACATACGAGAACGCTGCAAAGGAAAACATCCTGGGCGTGTCGCACAAGACGCTTGCTGAGCACGGGGCGGTCAGCGAAGAGTGCACAAGAGAAATGGCAGAGGGTTCAAAAAGGATATTCTCTTCGGATATAGCCCTTGCCGTGACCGGCATAGCGGGCCCCGGCGGAGCGGTCCCCGGCAAGCCGACGGGTACGGTATGGTTCGGCTGCGCTTCATGTAAAGGAACAGAAGCCTTCAAATGTTTTTTTAAAGGCGGCCGGGAGGAAGTGCGCGCTGCGACAGTCGAGCGCGCGCTGCTGCATCTGCTGTCGCTCTTCGGCAGAGACGGCGGAAGATAATGGGCGGTTCTTTTCCCGGCCGCGGCAGTTCAAAGCTGATGCGTGTTTTTGTATGCATTAAGCTGCCTTCCGCTTCGGTCGGCATGCTTTCAACGTGGATCGCGCTCAGGCGTGCCGCGTGTCCCGGCATAAGATGGGTATCTGCAGATACTATCCATATAACACTTAAATTCTGCGGGGAGACAGAGCGGGAAACAGTTGACGCGCTTTGCCGGCAGCTTGAAAAAGAAGATCTGGGAAGCGCTTTCCGCCTGTCTGTATCCGGTACAGGCGGTTTTCCTTCGCTTTCTTCGCCGCGTGTGATATGGGCCGGAATAAAGGGGCAGACAGCTGAACTGAGAAGACTGCAGCGGGTCGTCGAAAAATGCGCCGGCCGCTTCGGCATCGAAGAAGAAAGAAGATTCTCGCCGCATATAACCATCGGGCGCAGAAGAGATACGGCCCCGCTTGAACCGGGCTGTGCGGCCGCGCTCGTGAGGGACGCGATAGAGCTGCCGGAATGGACGGCAGAAGAGATAATAATGATGGAAAGCAGGCTTACGCCGGGCGGACCTATATATACGCCGCTGAAACACTTTGCTCTTAAGAAATAGCTGATATAATACTGTATGTAAACATAAACGGAAAACAGACGAAACGGAGGCATACATATGGCGAAAAAAAACAGCGGCCCGGTGACTAAAGAAGATATATTGGCTCAGGCTATCAGCGAGATAAAAGGAAAATTCGGAGACGGTTCCATAATGCGGCTCGGAGACGAGGTGCAGAAAGCTGTCGAATTCATACCGACCGGCATACTGCCGCTTGATGTAGCGCTCGGTATCGGCGGCGTTCCGCGCGGCAGAGTGGTCGAGATATTCGGCCCGGAGGGCGGCGGAAAAACGACGATAGCTCTTCATATACTTGCGGAAGCTCAGAAAGCCGGCGGGATAGCGGCTTTTATCGACGCGGAGCATGCTCTCGACCCGCGCCTTGCCGCGACGCTCGGAGTGGACACCGCCAACCTCTACCTGTCTCAGCCGGACAGCGGAGAACAGGCTCTTTATATAGTAGATACGCTTGTGCGCAGCGGTGCGTTTGACCTTATAGTGATAGACTCCGTTGCGGCTCTCACCCCCCAGGCTGAGATCGACGGAAAGATGGGCGAGGGAAACCAGGTGGGGCTGCATGCCCGTCTTATGAGCTACGCGCTGCGCCGCCTTACGGCTTCGATAGCCAAGAGCAGGACCACCGTGATATTTATAAATCAGCTTCGTTCGACGATAAGCACCGGTTACAGCAGCGGCCCCACGGAAACGACGACGGGCGGAAGGGCGCTGAAATTCTACAGCTCCGTCAGGATAGAAGTAAAGCGCGGAAAACCGGTCACGCAGGGGGATACTACGATAGGGCACGAACTTTATGTCAGGGTCGTGAAAAACAAGCTTGCTCCGCCGTTCCGTACGGCGCATACCACGCTTATATACGGCAAGGGAGTGCCAAAAGCTATGGCCGTGCTTGATATGGCTATCGATCAGAATGTCGTGAAGCGCAAAGGCTCGTGGCTCGCGTACCACGGTGAGACGCTCGCACAGGGTAAGGAAGCTACGTCCGCCTACATCGGGGAACATCCGGAACTTATGGAAGAGATAAGAAAAGAAGTTCTCGATAAAGTAGCCGAGGGTCTAGGCCTTATAGACGCACCCGCTGAAGACGCGCACGAAGATAACTCGCTCGACGAGAGCGTCGAAGCGCTCCTTGAAGAAGGCGTGCTCAAGCTTGACATGAGTGAAGTCCCTTCCGAGCCTAAGGCAGGAGAAGGGGACATATAACGTTGCCAAAGCCTGTGCTCCCCGAATAAATAAAAAAATAAAAAAATATTAAAAGTTTCCGCGGCGGCAGTTTATCAAATAAACACGCCGCGAATTTTTAATGTCAGCTATTTCCCAAACAATAAAAAGGTTAACATTTATTTTGTATTGAAAAGATAATATACAGATAATGTTTTATACGGCTTATTTACGAGTTGTATTCGTTGACGTAAGAAAATTGTGTGCTATACTACACAATGCGCCGCTCGAAAAGGCAACGCCTTTATGGACGGCGCGGAACCATGACAAAAAGGGAAAAAGGGAAAGAAGAGGAAAGGTATTTCGGAAGGCATTGCGAAAGCAAAGCCGGAAGAGATACCCGGGCCCTAAGAATGAAAAAAGAGTCCGGAGTGCAGCGCAAGTTGTGCTTCGGAGCCGGCGAGTAAGGAAGAGTGACAGAATCAAACGGAGAGTTTGATCCTG
>JAEEYY010000207.1 GCA_016288355.1 Synergistes sp. | reverse complement strand
GCATTCTTTTGTTGATCTTCATAATTTTCCCCTCCACCGGGCTGCAAGAGAGACGCCCATATCCTCGAACATCGCTGAGAGCCGTGCCAAAGGCAGACCTACAACGTTGAAATAACAGCCTTCTATACGCGCAGCAAGCAGAGCTCCGGCGCCCTGTATCGCATATGCCCCCGCTTTGTCGCAGCACTCTCCGAGCGAGACGTAGGCATTAATATCCTCTTCGCTGAGAGTGCGGAAAAAGACCCGGGTCTCTTCACTGCATACCGTTTTTCTGCCGTCGGGCGCTATCAGAGCCACTCCGGTATATACCGAATGCGAACGTCCTGAGAGCATCCTGAGCATATCGGCTGCCTCCGCGGCGTCCCCTGGTTTTCCCAATATCCTGCCGTTTACCGCAACAACGGTATCTGCTCCTACGACCCAGCTGCACGGAAAGCGCCCGGCAACTTCGGAAGCCTTTTCATCGGCCAGCATTTTTACATATTCCGAAGGCGGCATATCTCCGGCGGCTCTTTCCGTTATGCGCGGCGGAACTACCTCAAAACAGCCGCATATACGAGACATAAGCTCTTTGCGCCTCGGGCTCATGGAAGCAAGTATCAGCTTCGGGGCCATTTACCGCAGCAGCCCCTTCTCATGCGTCGTCAGCCAATGCGCGCCGGAAGACTCCCGCTTCCCGCACGGCAAAACAGCTGCGCGCCCACGGACCGGGAAAGTTTTCTCAAAAGGCCGCAGCATTACCACACTCCCAGATATGCTGCACCGGCAGCGGCAAGTCCGACAGCAAGGCAGTATATCCCAAAGAGCCACCATTTCGACGCTATCACAAGCCTTTTCAGTATAAACAGCGAAACAAGCCCGGTAATAAAAGAGCACAGGGCTCCTAGATACCATCCCGGGGGCAGCGTTGATACAAACTCACGCCATCCTCCTATCTCTGCCGCCTTCAACACAGTCGCTCCAAGTATCGCAGGGACAGATAAGAGAAACGAGAAGCGGAAAGCCTCCTCTTTGGACAGCCCCGCCGCAAGACCTGCCATTATCGTCATACCGGAACGCGATACGCCGGGGAACACCGCAAGTCCCTGAGCGATCCCCACATAAATGCCGTCCATGAACGACACGTGACCGCAGCCTTTTCCCATTTTTCTTGAAATGAACAGCACGATCGAAGTAACGATCAGGCCGGCGGCGACGGCAAGTGAATTCAAAGACGCTTCTTCAGCGTATTTCTTTAAAAATATGCCTATGACAGACGTTATCACGGTGCCGGCAATAACGGCCCAGCCTATGCGCCATCCGGCGCTCTTTCTGCGGGCTGAGCTGAAAAAGCCGGAAAACCACTCTGCCAGAAGCTCCAAACTGTCCGGGGCAAAGAAGATCATTGTGGCAAGCACTGTGGCAACATGCAGGACAAGGTCATAATTAAGCGGAGGAAGCTCCATCCCCAGAAATATCTTCGCAAGAGCTAAATGCCCCGAGCTGCTGACAGGCAAGAACTCCGTCAGCCCCTGAATAAATCCGAGCAAAACCACTTTAAGATCCATATCTCAACCTCTTTGTTTTTGGCGCGTCAGGCCGTATTTTACTTTTTGTGCAGTTTGTCTACTTCCAAAACCATTTCGGCAAGGTTCGTGGCGTGGTCGCCTACTCTTTCCAGATTGCTTAGTATATCAATAAACACCACTCCGGCCCCCGGTACGCAGAGCCCCTTGTTAAGGCGTTCTATATGCTGTGAGCGCAAAGCCTTTTCTGTATCGTCTATCTCCTGCTCAAGCTCAATAACTTCCGCCGCGATCCCCGGGCTTTCCACGTCGAGAGCCTCGATGCTTTTGTCAAGCGCCTTCAGGACAAGCAGGAAGAGCTCGTTTCCATCCTCAAGGGCTTTTGCGGAAAGAGAGAGGTGGTGGTCGTGAAGGTAGTAATACATTTCAACGATGTTTTCGGCGTGGTCGCCTATGCGCTCGGCGTCGCTCACCGCATTGATAGAAAGGCTAAGCATCGTCGACATGCCGGTCGACAGCCTCGACTGCCCCACCCGTGCGGCGTACTGGACTATATCATGCGTAATATCATTTACATCCGCTTCGGTACGCAAAATATCATCCGCCAGCTTCGTGTCGTTCTCAGTAAGCAGCCTGCGGCAGTCTTCTATCATCTGACGGGTGGTCCTGGAGAGCCGTATCATCTCTTTGCGCACGGCGTCGACAGCCGCCGCGCTGGAAACCGAAATAAGCGCGGGATTCAGATATATCGGGCCGACCGTCCTCACGCTCTCATTATCAGGAATGATCTTTTTTATAAAAGCCGCGTACTGGGAAACAAAAGGCAGGAAAAGCAGAGCCGTTATGATATTGAAAATAGTATGTGCGTTAGCCACCTGTCTGGAGATCGTCGCTGCCGTCATTTCTATCAAAGTTGTATAGAATGGCAGAATCAGCAAAATGACCGCTGTGCCCAGCACTTTTATCATGACGTGGGCCGCGGCGGCCTGTTTTGCGGCCCTGTTTGCACCAAGAGACGCAAGCACTGCCGCTATAGTTGATCCAATATTGTCTCCCAGTATGATTATTATCGCTGTCTGCAAAGGTATGATACCCTGTGCGGCTACTGCCATCGTGAGCCCTACGGTGGCAGAGCTGGACTGAACGATCAGAGTAAGCACAAGTCCCGCTATAAAGGCGATCGCCGGGTGACTGCTGAATGCCGCGATGATGTCGGGGCGTTCTTTAAAAAACGAGAGCGGTCCTTTCATCATCTCCATGCCTATAAACAGCAGCGCAAAGCCCACGATGCAGGCGCCTATACGCTTCGTTCTTTTTTCGTGGGCCAGTATACAGATGCCTGCGCCTATCAGAGCGCATATATGAGCGACGTTGGTAATGTCAAATGCAATCAGCTGTCCGGTAACTGTAGTACCTATGTTGGCGCCCAGGATGACCCCTATGGCCTGAGTAAGATTCATAAATCCTATATCCACAAAGCTGACCACCATGACTGTTGTGGCTCCGCTGCTCTGCAGGATAGACGTGACAACAGTGCCAACCAGAAGTCCCTTTACAGGCGTAGACGTCAGCGAACCTATGAGCTTGCGGAGACGGTCGCCGGCTATTATCTGCAGGGAATCTCCCATTATTATGATTCCATATATAAGGACTCCCACACCTGCCAGGACCTGGAACAGATCGCTCATTGACAACATAAGATATCTCTCCTCATCGTACTATGCGGCAGCAGTCATGCCGCAAAAACAAAAAACGACCTCAAATATATGCAATAAGAGGGATTATCGCCGGATAACAGCGCGGGTTAAGATCAAACTTTTCCCGGATCCTCTTTCTGATCTCTGTCGGCAGCGCCTCCCTGCGCGCGCCGGGCAGCCGCGAGAACTGAGCAAGAGCAGTCATGACCGCCGTTTCAATCTCGCGGAAGGTATCAGTATCTTCGGAAGAGTAAACGCTGCCGCGCGTCTGTATCTGCACAGGGGCCGCGGGACGCATATTGCTGTCCAGCACCAAAGAGACAACGACGACGCCGTTTTCGGCCATTTCCCGTCTCTCCCTCAGGATGCTGCCTTCAAACTCACCCAGCACAAAGCCGTCTATAAGAACTGAATCGGCAGGCGCATGCCCCGACACTTCAGCTTTGGAGGAACCGCTGAATCTCAGGATATCGCCGTTCTGCAGGATAAAAATATTCTTCGGGCTGACCCCCATCTCCTTTGCCAGCTGCGCATGGCGTACAAGGTGCCGGTATTCGCCGTGGCACGGTACAAAAAACTTTGGACGCGTAAGGCTGAGCATCAGCATCAGTTCATCTCGAGACGCATGCCCCGACACATGAATCTTCTCGTCGCCTTCGTAAATGACCTCAGCTCCGCAGGCAAAAAGCCTGTTTACCGTCTGGCTGACAAGCTTTTCATTGCCCGGGATAGGCGTTGCGGATATAACGACAAGGTCCCTTGCGCCCAGCTTTATCTGCCTGTGAGTGCCGCGGCTCATAGTTACAAGCCCGGAGAAGGGCTCACCCTGGCTTCCCGTGGTAAGGATAACAACGTGGTTGTCAGGCAGGGCCTCCGCTTCCTGCGGCGAAAGTATCAGGCCTTCCGGGATATCAAGTATGCCGAGATCCGCGGCAAGCTCTATATTGGCAATCATGCTCCGCCCTACAGGCAGAACTTTTCGGTTGAAGCGGAGCGCTGCCGAGAGTATCATCCTTGTCCTGTTCAGATTGCTGGCAAATGTGGCCACAACTATCCTGCGGTCTTTATAAAGCCGGAAAAGCCGCTCAAATGTCTGCCCTATCATTTTTTCAGACGGCGTTGCCCCCTGTCTTTCGACATTCGTGGAATCAGAGAGCAGCAGCAGCACCCCTTCGTCTCCCAGGCGGGCAAGCGCGCTGTAGTCCGCACGGTTGCCGTCTAATGGCGTAGGGTCAAACTTGAAATCGCCGCTGTGCACTATAATCCCGGCAGGCGTATGGATCGCCGCCGCGAAAGATTCTGGAATGGAATGGCACATGCGGATAAAATCCACTTCGAAGCAGCCGACTGAGACTCTGTCTCCGGCTTCCATATAGCGAAAATCAGGCTGATATCCGCTGCCTGCGTCCTGCATCTTATTTTCTATGAGTCCTCCGGCGAGGCGCGAGCAGTAGACCGGCACGTCAAGACGCGGCAGTATAAAAGGCAGTGCGCCTATATGATCCTCATGTCCGTGAGTAATGAATACTCCGCGTATCTTAGATTTGTTTTCAATGAGAAAAGAGGCGTCGGGTATCACAAAATCTATCCCCAGCATATCTTCTTCAGGGAATTTCAGCCCGCAGTCTACTACGATAATATCTTCCCCGTATCCGAAGACTGTGAGATTCTTCCCGATCTCACCCATTCCACCGAGAGGGCATATGAAGAGGTCGGATTTTTTCTTCCGCGTTCTGCGCTGGCCCGTATTTGTTTTCTCTTCGGGATCTGTCATAAACACAACTCCCCCCAGTATCATGATATCATTACTTTTAAGTTTGAGCTATGATATTGCGTGCACTTTACATTTTTTTTGTTTTTTCATAATATTTAATACACATTATATTTAATACACATTACTTGAAATCAAATTTTGCGTTTGAATTTTACTCAGTTTTCTGATAAGATTCGTACGATTTAAAAAGAGAAGAGTATGGGTGGGGTTATTGTGGCAAAGTCAGCGGACGATAAAGTTATAATGACCAGAGAGGGGTACGAGAAACTCAAGTCTGAGCTCGTATCTCTTCGTACAGACGGACGCTCGGAGATAGCCGCCAAACTGGAAGAGGCAAGAGCATTCGGCGACCTGAGCGAAAACGCGGAATATCATGCCGCAAAAGAAGAACAGGAAAAGATCGAAAACAGGATACTTCAGCTCGAATACCAGCTCTCCCAGGCGAAAATAGTCGAGACCGAAGATATAGACACAAGCGTCGTAAGCCTCGGCACCACGGTGACGATAGAAGATCTGGACAAAGATCAGACCTATACCTATACTCTGGTAGGCACCGAAGAGGCCGATATAAAAGAATCAAAGATCTCGGCCGCAAGCCCCGTCGGCAAGGCTCTGATGGGCAAACATGTCGATGAAGAGACAATAGCCAGGACACCGCGCGGCATACGCCACCTAAAAGTAAAAAAGATACAGCTCAAATAGCAGGACTGATCTGATAACAGATAACAGACAGGAATGGTTGGCAGCTTTGCCTCCATTCCTGTTTTTTTAACTAAAGTACTGTCACCTTAATATCCATAAGCAGTACCCTTTAATAACCGATTTATGCTATTCTATACGCAAATGAGACAATGTATTTTCGTCTGCCGGCAGACAGACCGCAGCAGACATCATACGAAAGGGGAATTTGCATGAGCGCAGCAATAGAAAGAAAAAAGTACTGTATCGACGGTAAATGGCTGGAATCAGAAACAGACAGATATATGCCGATAACGGACTCAAGCACCGGAGACATCATCGCCGAAGTGCCAT
>JAEEYY010000206.1 GCA_016288355.1 Synergistes sp. | reverse complement strand
CTGCGCGCGGCGGCATTCCGCAATGGAACGGATGGCTGAGCTGATCTTGCCCGTTATGAGTGAATGCCGAATTAATCTGCGCAGACGGCCCGCCGCGTTTCCGCGTTCACCACGATAACCGCCGCCGTCACGGCCCGGCCCGTTTCGTCAAAGGGCCGCGCATAACCCCGTTCCGCGATCTGGCGCAGGCCTTCCGCTCGCAGGCGGTCAATGGATCCGGAGCTGCGCGCCAGCTTGAATTCCAGCACAACCACGCGTTCCGCAAACAGCGCCACAACATCGCTCCGCCCCAGGCTGGTCGGGATTTCTCCGCCCGCCGTGACACCCGCTCCGCGCAGCAGCATGAGAAACAGGGCGCGGTAGAAGAACTCCGTGAGCGGTTTGGCGAAATCCTGATAGGGAATGCCGGACAGCGCGATGTTGTACAGCCGCATGACCTCGGCGATATCGCCGTTTTTCAGGGCTTTCCACAGCTGTGAGCCGAGCGGGGTATACCCTTCAACCTGATACACATGGTCCAGATACATCCGGGACAGGGAATCCAGCACCTCGCGGTTGGGATAGTCCAGCGTCAGAGACTGCTCCTCCCGTTTCTCGATCGTCAGGTAGCCGCTCTGGAAAAGGAAACTTTCCGGCCGTGCCCGTTCAATTTCCTGGGCGTCCGCAAAGTCCTCCGGCACTTCGAGATGCCGGTACTCCTCCGGATTCTGGATGACGTGCCGCTTCATGTACTCAACCAGAAAGGATGGCGAGGCGGATTTGTACCAGAAGTTGGAAAAACTGCCGGAGGCGAAAAAGTTGAGTACGGAGAAGGGATTGTACAGCCGGGTTGCGCCGTCGAAGCAGAAGCCGTCATAGTAGTCCCGTATCCGATCCAGCAGCGCCGTATCCGTTATCCGCATCTTTTTTGCCGTGGTGTCGATCCAGGCGGCGAAATGTTTCTCCACTTCGGTCTGGGTATAGCCGGTGATGTCGCCGTACTGCTCCATCATCGAGATGTCCTGCAGGTTGTTCATTGCGGAAAAGACGCCCACCTTGCTGAAACGGGAAATGCCGGTCAGCAGCACGAAGCGCAGGTATTCGTCGCAGCCCTTCAGCACGGTGTAGAAGCCCCGCAGGGCAAGGCGCATCTCCTCGGCCCGCTTCAGGTCGCCAATATGATCGAGGATGGGTTTGTCGTATTCGTCGATCAGCACAACAACCGGACCATGTCGCCGGTACAGCGCCGCAACGAGATCCTGCAGCATGCCGCCGGGTGTTTGGGCGAGAAAGCGTATATCTTCCTCCATGCCCCGACGAGCCAGGGCTTCGCACAGCGCTGTTTCAAACTGCGGCGACGCCGCAGTATTTATCATGCTCATGTCCAGCCGCAGAACCGGAGCGGGTTTTCGCGCCTGTTCGCGCACCCAGTCTTCCGCTTCCAGTCCGGTGAACAGTTCCGTTTCGCCTCTGAACATGGCGTCCAGAGTGGAGATGGTCAACGATTTGCCGAAGCGCCGGGGCCGGGCCAAAAAGTACCAGGCGCCTGTCTGGATCAGCTGCATCAGCCGGGCTGTCTTGTCCACGTACAGATAGCCCGTGCTTCTGAGCTTCGGGAAATTCTGAATGCCAATGGGCAGATTGGGCAGTTGGACGCTCATTGTTTAAACGCTTTCAATTTTTATTGTTTGGAATGCCAAGTATTGTATCAGCATCTCCCGCAAGCGTAAAATTGATCCTGCCCGTTGTTGACGGACATTCTGTTAAGTATTGAAGTTGACTACAATCGTGTCCGCCGCCATAGTGCCATTGGATATATTGTCCCCATGGCGTTTGAAGCACTTCAACACGCTTAACTCGGTATCCACTCATAACGGGCAAGATCAAAGTGCACGTGCGGCGTTTTTTTCCCCTATCGGGCCTTCGGCCCACTTCCCCCGAAGGGGGAAGCAGGGATTTGTCATCCTCTTGGCGTCCCCCTTGGAGGGCTTTTCCAAGGGCATGGGGCGAAGCCCGATGCCCGAAGGAAAATGCAGGGCCGCGTAGCGGCCTGAGGGGGTAATAGTAGGATGCTTTCCGTTCCATACCAAGGAATTCCAGCTTCATCGGATCCTTGATGATTTCCCGGGGCCTTTCCGGAATGCGCTCCTTCCGGGCAACGGCCAGCATGGCTTCCTTGTTGTTGCTCAGCAGCAGCCGTTCGTAGAGCTGGCTGTTGATCTGACGCTCCAATTCGCGTCCGGTCCAGCCGTTTGCCCGAACATCCCGCAAAACCGGCCAATATTCTGTGTCCTCCTCTCTTGATATTTGGAAGGGCGTGCTTATTTTGCGTCTGCTGGTAATCTACGGTGGCTGGGCGTAAACCAAGATCTGCTCCAGGAGAAATGAGAGAGGGCGGGAGGACCTCTGGAGGATAACGCGTTGTCACTGTTTTTACCGGATAAGGAAGATGCCTGCTATTGGGGCAGAAAGGAGGATATTGTTAAAGGTTGCGGCGAGGAGAGAACACGGCTGGCGACAGTTTGTGGCTTTCCTGCCAGTTGATAGACATGGAGCGAGAATGGGACGCCCCGGATCAACATATGAGGATTTTCAGGGAAGAGGCAAACATTCTTGGCAGTCCATGGAAAAGAGGGAAACGATTCAAGTGCAATACGCTGGAACATGTAATTTTGAAACATATTTTTTCTATATTATTGAAATCATTAAAAAATATTCAAAATATTCTGCTCAAAATACTCTTTCCCAAAAAATACTCTTCCCAAAGAAAAACCCTGTTTATTCAATATTTTTAGGTAGTTCCAGTATAAAAAATTTCAACGATGTCTGTTGTCTTCGAAGCTTGGCCTGAATAATCGGCTTCGGAAAATGGTCGTCCCGGGGAAACCAGGGGCCGATGTTGGCTGCGGTGAGCATGAACTTGTGAGCCGCAATTAGGATAGACCGGAAGGGGATCACCCACCAACGCGTGGGGGTCTCTGTGAAAAGAGGCAGAAGACTTTCTTCGCCGGTCTCTGAATTTTAAAAATCTGTCTGGAGTATAATAGTATGAAATTATTTATTTTTTATGATTCTGATTCTGCCGAAAAGAGCTTGGCGCTTTCCGAAGAGCGTAGCATCGAATCGGCGCGAGTGTTGGGTGCCGAGGCGAAGGCGAACCTTAAGAACAAAAACGGTAAGTCGGCGCTGAAGAATGCCAAGTCACGGAACTGGGCAAAAGTGAAGCGGGGGCAGTTCGCGCCTGACGCGGATATGAGCGCGAGGAATAAAGAGCAGAGAACGAAACTGCGTTCTGCCGCGAAATACGGTGATCTTGAGAGTGTGGAAAGACTCCTTGCGGAAGGGGTGGATGTCGACGAGCCGATCAAAACTGGAATGTCGACGGCACTGCATCTCGCTTCGTTAAATGGTCACAATGATGTGGTGAAAAAGCTGCTTGAGGCTGACGCGGATATGAACGCGGAGGATGACTCATCCAGAACTCCGCTCATGCGCGCGGCGGCGAAAGGTCGTCTTGCGGTGATGGAAACCTTGCTTAACGCGGGAGATGATGTGAACAGAGTGAGCGTCAATGACACGGCCTTAATGCGTGCCGCTCGAGCAGGTTTCCAAAAAGTCCAGGTGTTGCTTGCTGGCACAGATACACCCTCTCGGACAAAGAAGGCAAAAAAGCGGCGTAGCCGCAAATCCACAAAGGAGTAACTGGTAAATGATGGACGCGGCTTGCGGGAAGATACGGCTTTTTGTCTTTCCGCAAGCCGCAGTGAATATAGGAGAAAAAGATTATGAATCTTTTTACGAATAAATCGGAAGAAAAGATCCCAACGGCGGAAGGGCCTGTTGAAGGCGTCGCTGATTTTGGGCAGGACGGTGTGGACAAAAACAAAGGGAAAAAAGGCATGAAGCTTTTCAAGGATCCGCCTGTTCCTGACGAAAAGGATGCTGCGGAAGAGCCGATAGCGCAGGCGTTGTTTTCCTTCGAACAGGCGTCGATGTTTGGCAATGGCGTGGAGGCGAATGCCAAGCCACAAGATCTGGCTCAAGTAAAACGGGGACAATCCAGGTCAGGCGTGAGCCTGATTCAGGGAACAAACCTGCCTCTTGCCGCGAAATACGGTGATCTTGAGAGTGTGGAAAGACTCCTTGCGGAAGGGGTGGATGTCGACGAGCCGATCAAAACTG
>JAEEYY010000205.1 GCA_016288355.1 Synergistes sp. | reverse complement strand
ATACGCGAAAAGGTAAAGGAGCTCGGAGCTCAGATCAGCAGGGACTATAAGGGCAAAAAGGTCATCTTTGTATGTGTTCTGAAGGGCGCTGCGGTCTTTTACACAGACCTTCTCCGCGAGATATCCGAAGATGTCGATGTCCGCTTTGATTTTCTTGCGATCTCGTCATACGGGTCGTCCACAAAAAGCAGCGGCATAGTGAAGATTCAAAAGGACCTGAGTACAGATATTCAAGACAAAAATGTGATAATAGTTGAGGATATACTGGATACGGGGCTAACTCTGGCATATATCAAAAATCTTCTGAACGACCGTTCCCCGAAGTCGCTTGAGGTATGCGTACTGTTTGACAAGAAAGAGCGCCGCTTAACTCCCGTCGACGCAAAATATACCGGTTTTGTGATCCCCGATGAATTTATCATCGGTTACGGACTGGACTGCGCGGAGCAGTTCCGCAACCTGAGAGCCGTGTACGTAGCCGAGCAGGAAGAGTAGTTACGTATCGAAAGAACTGTAAAGAGCAGCAAAGCACACGGAAAGAGAGGATAACTGCCTTTGAAGAAGATTTCTAAGAATGTGGGGATGTATCTTGTCCTTATCGTCCTGGTAGTGAGTCTTGTAAATATATTTTTGAATCCCGACGGAGCCAAAAAAAATCAGGGAAGAGAAGCTCTTTCATACAGCGGTTTTTTGAAGGAGCTTAACGCAGGCGGAGTTTCCAAAGTGAAGATAGACCACGAGGAACTCACAGGCGTTTTGAAGGACGGGAAAGAGTTCGTTACATACATCCTTGATTCCGCTACGCTCCCTTCAGCAGTTGCGGAAAAGGGAGTGGAAGTCGAGATAGTACCGCCCCCGAAAAATTCATGGATAACGGCGCTTCTCACCTCTCTTTTGCCGACGCTGCTTTTGATAGGCGTATGGATATACTTTATATACAACATGCAGGGCGGCGGCGGAAAAGTCATGGGCTTTGCAAAGAGCAAGGCCAAGCTCTTTCTTGACAACCGCCCCAAGGTCACGTTCAACGATGTGGCAGGCTGCGACGAAGCCAAGGAAGAGCTTGTCGAGGTCGTGCAGTTCCTTAAAGACCCGGCAAAATTTGCAAAGGTCGGCGCAAGGATCCCGCGGGGCGTGCTTCTTCTGGGAGCTCCCGGGACCGGTAAAACGCTTATCTCGCGTGCTGTGGCAGGGGAAGCCGACGTTCCCTTCTTCAGCATCAGCGGTTCAGATTTTGTTGAGATGTTCGTCGGAGTTGGCGCCGCCCGTGTGCGCGATCTTTTCGAACAGGCGAGAAAATATCAGCCCTGCATTATATTTATAGACGAGATAGACGCGGTGGGGCGCCACCGCGGCGCAGGACTCGGCGGCGGTCATGACGAACGCGAGCAGACGCTGAACCAGCTGCTTGTCGAGATGGACGGCTTCGACGCCGGCTCCGGCATCATACTTATCGCGGCCACCAACAGGCCTGATATCCTTGACCCGGCGCTGCTGCGTCCGGGACGATTCGACAGACAGGTAGTCGTGGACCGTCCTGACGTCAACGGCCGCCGCGATATACTGAAAGTCCATCTGCGCGAGAAGAAAGTCGAAGACGATGTGGATCTGGATGTGCTGGCGCGCCGCACTCCCGGCTTTGTAGGCGCGGATCTTGCGAACCTTGTAAACGAAGCAGCGCTGCTTGCAGCACGCAGGGATAAGACAAAGCTCGGCATGCCTGAATTCGAGGAAGCGATAGACAGAGTGATAGCAGGTCCCGAACGCAAGAGCCGCATAATAAGCAAGAAGGAACGCGAGATAATAGCGTACCACGAAGCAGGTCATGCTCTGGTAGCATCCAAGATAAAAGGCGCGGACCCGGTGCATAAGATATCGATAATCCCAAGAGGGCATATGGCGCTCGGCTATACCCTGCAGCTGCCGGAAGAGGATAGATTCCTGATCTCACGCCAGGAGCTCTCCGACCAGATAACCGTGCTGCTCGGCGGACGCGTCGCGGAGATGATCCGCTTCGGCGACGTGACTACCGGAGCGTCGAACGATCTGGAACGCGCGACACAGACAGCAAGACAGATGGTTACGCAGTTCGGCATGAGCGACAAACTCGGGCTCGTCACGCTGGGGAAAAAGCAGCATGAGGTATTTCTGGGGCACGACATAGTCGACGACAGAAACTACAGCGAAGAAGTGGCGCATACGATAGATCTTGAGATACGCGCCATCATAGACGCCGCGATGAATAAGGCGAAGGATATACTTACCGAAAACAGGGACCGCCTTGAACAGATAACGAAGCTCCTGCTCGAAAAAGAGATACTTGAAGGGGACGAGCTCGGCGAACTGCTCGGCTACCCAAAAAAGGAGATCAGCAAAGCTGTGCCTGAGGAAGAAAAAGCCGAAGATGACGATCCTGAAGCAGCCGGCGAAGAGAAGCTGAAAACTGAGCCCGCGGAAGCTGCGGAAGAAGAAGCAAAGAGCGCTGCAGAGGCCGTTCTTTCCGGAGACCGGGCAGGAAAACCTTCGGCGCCGGGCGCTGAAGCCGCGGACAGCGATGGACCCGGCGATGTGCAGCAGAGCGAAGATAAGACGAATTAATGATGACCCGGCCGCCCGGAAGGGCGGCTTTTTTTCATTGCGGCGTCTGCCGTACCGGAGAACTGTTTAATGGATAAGGATAAATTCAAACTCACCGCACCGTTTGACCTTTCAGGCGACCAGCCTCAGGCTGTAGACAAACTTGTGCGCGGTTTCCGCGAGAAGGACGGCACGCGCCAGACGCTGCTCGGCGTTACCGGCAGCGGCAAGACTTTTACGATGGCAAACGTTATAGCGGAGCTCAACAGGCCGACTCTGGTGATGGCGCATAACAAGACGCTTGCCGCTCAGCTCTACAGCGAGTTCAGAGAATTTTTCCCCGAAAATTCCGTGAACTACTTCGTGAGCTACTACGACTATTACCAGCCTGAGGCCTATATCCCGGCTTCAGACGTTTATATCGAAAAAGATTCATCCGTCAACGAAAGAATCGAAAAGCTGCGCCTCATGACCACCAAATCTCTGCTTGAGCGCCGCGACGTAATAGTTGTGGCCAGCGTTTCCTGCATCTACGGCCTCGGCAAAAGAAAAAACTACGAGGATGCGATATTTCGCTTCGCCTGCGGGGAACGCTATGACAGGCGCGAATTTATGATGCGGCTTATAGACAATTACTATGAGCGCAATGACGTCTCTCTGATTCCGGGAACCTTCCGCAGCCGCGGCGAAACGATGGAGATATACCCAGCCTACAGCGATACCGCGCTGCGCGTCTCTTTCTTTGACGACGAGATCGAGCGGATAGATGAGATAGACCCCGTTTCCGGGCATTCCGTCATCCGAAAGGACAGAGCCGGCATCTTTCCTTCCCAGCACTATGTGACCAGCAGAGACGCGATACAGAAGGCGGCCGGTGCGATAGAAGAAGAGATGGAGCGCTGCTGCGCGCGCTTTATAAGCGAGGGAAAGCATCTTGAAGCTGAGCGTCTTAAGATGCGCACAAAATACGATCTGGAGATGCTTCTTGAGGTCGGCTACTGCTCGGGCATAGAAAACTATTCGCGCTATCTTGACGGAAGAGAAGAAGGCGACCCCCCGGGGACGCTGCTTGACTTCTTCCCGAATGATGCGCTTATTTTTGTGGACGAATCGCATATGACGCTGCCGCAGGTGCGCGGTATGTATAACGGCGACCGCGCGAGAAAGGAAGTCCTCGTGCAGCACGGCTTCCGCCTGCCTTCATGCCTTGACAACAGGCCTCTGCGCTGGGACGAATATGAGCCGGTGCTCAAAAACGCCCTTTTTATATCGGCCACGCCCGGCGATTATGAATTTGCCTGCTCGGATCATGTGGTCGAACAGCTGATACGCCCGACCGGTGTGCCTGACCCGGAGGTCGAGGTACATAAAGCTACGGGGCAGGTGGACGACCTGCTTGCGGAGATACGCACGGTGACGGAGCGCGGCGAACGCGTGCTCGTATCGACCCTTACGAAGCGTTCTGCTGAAGATCTTGCAGAATATCTGGCGGATCTCGGGATAAAGGTCCGCTATATACACTCCGAGCTGGATACCTTTGAGCGTGCGGAGCTTCTGCGCGACCTGCGTCTCGGCGTATTTGCCGTCCTTGTCGGAGTGAACCTGCTGCGCGAAGGTATAGATCTGCCTGAGGTGTCGCTCGTAGCTATCCTTGACGCGGACCGCGAAGGCTATCTGCGCGCGCACCGCTCGCTGATACAGATGATAGGGCGCGCGGCAAGAAACAGCGCGGGGAAAGTTATACTCTACGCGGACAGGATGACCGACAGCATTGAGCTTGCGCTGAAAGAGACGGAACGCCGCCGCAGGGCTCAGATAAAATTCAATGAAGAACACGGCATCGTGCCGCGCAGTATAGTAAAGTCGGTAAAGAACCTGCTGCCGGAAGAGCTGTTTGAAGATGGGAAAGAAAGCTGTGACGGAGAAAGCGCGTCGCCTGCCGAAAGCGGAAGCAGCGGATTTAATATCAAAGAGCTGGAAAGAAAGATGTGGGAAGCGGTGGAGAAGCTCGACTTCGAAACGGCTGCCGAACTGCGCGACGAGATACAGAGGATGAAAGGCGGAAGCGCATTTGGAACAGGAAATAAGAATTACAGGCGCAAGACAGCACAATCTAAAAAACATAGACGCCGTTATACCAAAAAATAAACTGGTCGTGGTGACGGGACCGTCGGGCTCCGGAAAATCCTCTCTTGCTTTCGATACTGTATACGCCGAGGGTCAGCGCCGCTACGTCGAGTCGCTTTCGTCGTATGCGCGGCAGTTCCTTGGGATGTCCGATAAACCGGACGTCGACGATATATCCGGGCTTTCTCCCGCGATATCGATAGAACAGAAGGGAACGAGCCACAACCCGCGATCCACGGTAGGGACGGTCACTGAGATATATGACTATCTGCGCCTTCTCTTCGGACGCGCCGGAACGCCGCATTGTCCGAAGTGCGGCAAAGAGGTACACCGCTACAGCGTCGACGAGATAATAGATCTCATATACGGAGATTATGACGGAAAGCCTATCGGGATATACGCTCCGATCGTACGGGCCAAAAAAGGTGAATACAAAAACCTTTTGCTGAAGCTGCATCAGAAGGGCTATATGCGCGCGCGCATCGACGGTACCATCTACTGGCTCGAAGAGGAAGTCGAGCTTGATAAGAACCGTCGCCATACTATCGAATGTCTTGTCGACAGGATGCGCGTGAAGGAAGAGAACCGTTCGCGCATGAGCGAGGCGATAGAGATGGCGCTGAAGCTCTCTGAAGGTTTCATAGTGCTTTCCTCTACAGATATCCCCGACAGGGAGCTTACCGAGAAATATGTCTGCCCGGACTGTCGCCTGAGCCTTCCGGATATAGAGCCGCGTCTTTTCTCTTTCAACGCTCCTT
>JAEEYY010000204.1 GCA_016288355.1 Synergistes sp. | reverse complement strand
GAATGCATATCCCCGCCGCGCTGAAGGACACGATCTCATCCTACCGGCTCATATCACGTCACAAAGCCTCGGAAGGACACGGTCACGCCGACTGCATCCTTGTAAAGCTGGCTCCCGGCGCAGATCTCCGGCGTTCCGAGAAGAAATGCCGCGCTTTCATCCTCTCATATATGAAAAAAGAAGCCTGCGACGCGGTGCTGCTTGCGATAGCCCCCGCCGGAGGCAGCGGCTTCATATCGATGCTGCTCGTATCTCAGGCGCGGCGCGGAGTCGTCATTCCGCCGGAGATCATCGACATGACCGTTACGCAGGGCATAAAAAACTACCTTATGAAGAGCTGCGGACTCTCCCCCGCCGCGCTTGACGGCTACTTCTCGCAGGATACGATACTCTTTGACGATACCCCGATAGCGCAGGCGGCACGTGACATCGATGCAGCGCTTGACGGCATCCTCTTCTGCGACATAGCCTGCGGCTGCGGGGATATAGCGGCAGCAGCGGCCAAAATTACCGCATCGGCCCGCATGAGCCTGAACAGATACCTTTCCCCGTCTCAGAACAGGACGGAAGATGCCTTCCTGCGCCGCTTCCTGGAAAATTCATTCTACGCCACCGACTGCAGCGCGGCGGCTCTTGATATACTCAAGGCAAGGCTCAGGATACTCTGTCCCGGCGTAAAGCTTCCGGAAGAGCGCTTTGTCTGGGGCAGCGTGCTCGTGGACAAAATATTCGATGGTCTGGAATTCGACCTGATAATATCCAATCCGCCGCATCTTCGCGGGGGGCAGCTCTCGTCGCTCAAACCGCTGCTTTTCGGCTACTCGTCGTCGCGCTTCAATTCGGACGTATACTGCTACTATGTGGAAAAATCCTACTCCATGCTCTCGGAGCGGGGTTCTTCGGCAATGCTTGTCTCAGACAAATGGATGAAGACAAAATACGGCGAGGGGCTCAGAGACTTTTTCTCCTTCCACAAGCCGTACATGATAATGGAACTCGGAAAGCCGCGGGAGCTGAAAGGCTCTACCGCCGCGCTTTCTGCTATATTCTTCTTCAGAACGCCTCAGCATGACGCGGCCAGATTTGCGGATTCCTCGCTGGATCTGCAGGCGCCGACCCTCTCGCTCTTTGAAGGAGAATTTGCTTCCGTCAAAGAAAACACGGCGGCACAGATAACAGCAGGCGGAACGGAAGCACAGAAGCTGGTACACAAGCTTACAGCCGAAAACAGGCCCTTCTCGCAGTCAGGGCTGGGCAAGGTATACCGCGGCATCCTGACCGGGCTCAACGAAGCCTTTGTGCTGCCGCAGGAAACGGCTCTTGCGCTGTCAAAGGAGGAACCAGCCTCCGAGGAGCTTATCGTACCCTTCTACTCCGGACGCGACATAAAGCGCTACTACATCCCGGCTGAGAAAAAATACCTGATATTCATGCCCAAAGGCTATACGGACGGCATGAGCGGCTTCTCAGACGGCTATATGTGGTTTGCAAAGAACCATCCGCGTCTTGCCTCTCACCTTGCGCGATTTGAAGCGAAAGCCTCCGCGCGCAGAGACCGCGGCGATTACTGGTGGGAACTGCGCCCCTGCAGCTACTACAGCGTCTTCCGCGGCAAAAAGATAGTCCTGCCGATAATATGCAGGAACATCTCGGCCGCATTCGACAGCCGCGGCGTCTATGTCAACGATAAATGCTGCATGATAGACAGCAGCAGCTGCTTCCTTGCGGCGCTGCTGAACTCGCGGCTGCTCGATTTCGTCTTCCGCGCGATATCTCCGGAGCTGCTGAACAACTACTACGAACTGCGCCCCTCGGTGATCGCAAAGCTCCCGATAGCTTCGCCAAAAAGCGCCAAAGCCAAAGAAACAGCGAACAAGATAGCCGAGATGGGAGAAAAGCTCTGCGAGCTCTACGCCGAGAATCCCCCGGCAAAATACGGTTCACCGCCCGCAGAGATCCGCGAAGCGGAGAGAGAGACGAACCGCCTCGTCTACAGCCTCTACGGCCTCACTCCAAAAGAGATCGCCGTAGTTGAAAACAACTGACGAAAGACATATCATTTATTTCCATAGCCTGCCCAGCCGGCAGGCATTATCTTGAGAGAGGTATATAAAAATGAAAAGCCGCCGCGTCGCAGCGCTGCTGATGCTGACCCTGACAGCGTTCATATGGGGCACGTCGTTCGTGGCGCAGATCGTCGGAATGGAGCTTATAGGCCCATTCACCTTCTGCGCCGCCAGATACTTCCTGGCCTCACTCTTCACGATACCCTTTGCCGCCGTGATGAGCAAAAAAAGAAACGCCATGATGCCCGGAGATGAAGGATTTGCCTCCGACTGGCGTTCCTGCTTAGTCCCCGGCGTCATCTGCGGCTGCGCGCTCTTTGCCGGGACCGCGCTCCAGCAGGTGGGACTGCTCTACACCACGGCCGGCAAATCCGCATTTATAACGGCGATGTATATCGTGATCGTGCCGCTTTTGGGGCTTTTTTCCGGCAAAGTACCCTCCAGATCCGCGATTCTCGCAATAGCGGCAAGCACGGTTGGACTCTACCTGATATCCGTCAAGGGAGACTTTTCTGTAGGCCCCGGAGACGCGCTTACGCTTGCCGGAGCTTTGTTCTGGGCGCTGCATATCGTCGTATGCGGTCATTTCGCCCGGAAATATGACGCTTTCAAATTGTCCGCGCTGCAATTCTCCGCCGTCGCCGTTTTATCGGTGATCTTTGCCTTTGCCTTGGAAACGCCTCATGTGAATGAAATAATCCTTTCATGGAAGCCGCTGGCCTTTTCCGGCCTTATATCCACATGCGTTGCCTACACGATGCAGATGGCGGCGCAGCGCTATGTGCCGCCCGTTCAGGCAAGCATCATACTGATCTCAGAATCAGTGTTCGCCGCGCTTGCGGGCTTCATCTTCCTTGGCGAGTCCCTTACGGCAAGAGAACTTACGGGATGCGCGATAATGCTCGCCTCCACGCTTACCGCGCAGATACAGGAAGCAAGGTCATAAACAGAATGCCGTACGCCGGCCGCGTCAGACGGCACAATTTCCGATACGGAGTTGACAGGATACGCTTTCCGCTGTAGAATTTCTTTCTGTCAGGAATGGGCGGTTAGTTCAGAGGTAGAACGCTTCCTTGACACGGAAGAGGTCAGAAGTTCAATTCTTCTATCGCCCACCATTATGACTGAATAGATCGCCTCCGCACGGAGGCGGTTTTTTTATGTCACTCATATGAGACCCGCTCAAACGATAATTTCAAATAATATAACCATCTTCTCCCCTTTGGAGTCAACTGGCGTATACGCTGCAACAGCTTCAAAGGGGGGGGTGCCAAAAAGTGCCGGGACAAAAAAAGCTTCTGTTGGTCAGCAGCACTAACCAACTTGTTTTTTGCCTCAGCTTCCCGTTCTGCCTCAGCAG
>JAEEYY010000021.1 GCA_016288355.1 Synergistes sp. | reverse complement strand
TTCTCATGCTTCTGTTTGCAGCAGGACACGGTGATATCATGAGAGGACGTGCCGAGGCTGAGAACGCCGGCAAAGAAACAAAGAGCGGCATGTATCTGAGGATAACAGCCGAAGGGCGCACTCTAATTGCCAGGCTCAACGAAAGCGCGGCCTCCCGGGCTTTTTGGAGCAGACTTCCGCTTACTCTGCCGATGACAAACCTGTATGGCCGCCAGATGTGTTTCCATTTCGGGTACGGAGGGCTTCCCTCCGGCGGATCCAAAAAGCAGGGCTACAAAGCGGGGGATATTTCTTATTGGCCGCCAAGAGGGAGCCTTATAATACTTTATAAACAAACCGGCGCGCTCTTTGATCACCTGACTCTCGGACATATAACGGGCGATGTCTCATTCTTTGACGGCGTCGAAGATACTGATGTCACTTTTGAGAAAGCAGATGAAACATGATCAGGAATATGAGATAATTTTTATGTTAGTACAATTTTAATTAATATCTGATATATGCCGGTGTTGAGGAGTGGAAAGATAATGAAAAAACTGGTCGCATATTTTTCAGCAAGCGATATGTGTATAACAAAGACTGTAGCGGAAAAACTGGCTGCGGCGGCAGGCGCCGATCTCTTTGAGATAAAGCCGCAGGTCCCCTATACGAAAGAAGAGCTCGACTGGACGGATAAGAACAGCCGTTCGTCGCTTGAATGCAGGGATAAGTCGTCGCGTCCGGCTATTACAGATACTGTCAAGAATCCCAAAGATTACGACATCATATTTATCGGCTTCCCGATATGGTGGTATACGGCTCCTCCTATCATAAAAACATTTCTGGAGAGCGCTGATTTTTCAGGGTGCAAAATTGCTATCTTTGCTACGTCGGGCGGCAGCGGGATGGGAAATACTGCCGGGGATATCAAAGAAATCTGTCCTCCTTCTGCGCGCATCATAGCCGCCAAGCGTCTCAAAAGGTCGGCGGAGAAAGAGATAGCCGAATTTGCCCGGGTCGCAGAGGAACAGTGAGGAGTGGTATAAATGATTGAACCGAACGGAAAAAAGCTTGGTTTCGGGCTTATGCGCCTGCCTAAAAAAGGGGAAGATATAGACATAGAGCAGGTAAAAAAGATGACGGATATGTTTATGGAGGCCGGTTTTACCTATTTTGACACCGCATGGGCTTACCCGGGCTCTGAAGACGCTATCCGTCAGGCGCTGGTTGAACGTTATCCGCGCGAAAAGTTCACGCTGGCTACTAAAAACGCTGCATGGATCAAATGCAAAACGCGCGAAGACGCGATCGCACAGTTTGAAACTTCCCTGAAACAGACAAACGCCGGATATTTTGATTATTATCTGCTGCACAACTTAGGAGAAGGGCGCACTCATTTCTTTGACGACTTCGATATGTGGAACTTCGTAAAGGAAAAGAAAGCTGAAGGCAGGATAAAACACATCGGCTTTTCTTCCCATGACACGGCGGATAAACTTGAACCGATACTTAAAGCACATCCCGAAGCCGAATTCGTGCAGCTTCAGATAAACTATGCCGACTGGGAAAGTCCCCGCATACAGTCCAGAGCCTGCTATGAGCTGGCGCGTAAATACAAAAAGCCTGTGGTGATCATGGAGCCTGTAAAAGGAGGTCTGCTTGCCGCTCCGCCGGAAGCAGCAGAGAGAGTGCTCAAGCAGGCAGACCCTAAAGCTTCCTGCGCTTCATGGGCCGTTCGCTTTGCAGCAAGCCTTGACGGAGTCATCGCTGTGCTCTCAGGGATGAGCAGTATAGAGCAGATGGCGGATAACATTTCGTATATGCATGATTTCAAGCCGCTTTCTGCGGAGGAACAGGCGGTTATCGGCGAAGTAAGGGAAATACTTGATTCGCTTCCGATGATCCCCTGCACCGCCTGTGATTACTGTGCCAAAGTTTGCCCGCAAAATATCGGTATATCCGGTACATTTGCCGCGCTGAATATGCTTAACATATATGGGAATTACGATTTTTCGGCCGGACAGGAAAATTGGCTGGTAGTAAGACATGACAAGGCGCGCGCCTCGGAATGCGTTGGCTGCGGCGCCTGTGAGGAAGCCTGCCCGCAGCATATCAAGATCAGGGAACACCTGACAGAGGCGGCTGAAGCGTTTCATATGAACGAGAAGGCGTAGCTGCAGTTTTTTCACAGCTGCGGCGTACGTACATTTATCATAAAATTACTTTTTCAGGAGATGGTCTTATGTCTTTGACGCTTGAAAAAATACGCGCTGCACGCGAACGCATCTCACGCTATGCCGTAAATACTCCGCTGCTTCGCCTTAGGAGCATGGACCCTTATCTCGGCTGCAAAGTTTATGTAAAACCGGAATGCATGCAGGTAACAGGTTCATTCAAATTTCGCGGGGCAATGAACAAAGCGCTATCCCTGACGCAGGAAGAGCTTGGCCGCGGAATAGTTGCGCTCTCTTCAGGCAACCACGGACGTGCCATATCATATGCTGCAAAGCTGCTGGGAGCAAAAGCCACGATAGTGATGCCGTATGCTGCGCCTGCGATAAAGGTTGAAGCGATCCGTGCCCTCGGTGCTGAGATAGTACAGTGCGAACCGCAGGACAGAGCTGCGGTAGCAGAAAAAATATGCGCCGAACGGGGCTCCACCATGGTACATCCGTACAACGATGAAGATATAATGGCCGGGCAGGGCACGGCTGGGCTTGAGATCGCCGAACAGTGTCCGGAGCTCGACAAGCTGGTAATACCGATAAGCGGAGGAGGGCTCTTCAGCGGAGTTTCGTCGGCCGTTAAGGCGCTGCTTCCAAAGACCGAAGTATATGCGGCAGAGCCTTCCGCGATTCCCCGCTACAGCGTGAGCCTTAAGGCAGGTGCCCCGACTGCGGTGCCTTTCAAAAAATCAGTGGCTGATGCGCTGATAACGATCATACCGGGAGATAAATGCTTCCCGTATGTTGCCGCGAACGCGGACGGCATAGTCGCTGTGGATGACGAGTATCTTCTGAAAGGAATGAAGCTTCTTCTGACGGAAGGG
>JAEEYY010000203.1 GCA_016288355.1 Synergistes sp. | reverse complement strand
GGCACGGACGCGGCCGCAACTATCCTCTTTACCACCGGGGCCATCTGTACGGGACCCAGCGAGCAGTTTATGCCAAGCGCGGAGACGCCCAGCGCCTCCAGCGTCATCACCATCGATTCAGCTTCCGTGCCGAAGAATGTCCTGCCGTTTGCTTCAAAGCTCATAGTGGCGAATATCGGCAGATCGCAGTTTTCCTTTGCGGCAAGCACGGCCGCCTTGAGTTCGTAGAGGTCGGTAAAGGTCTCAAGCAGAACGAGGTCCGCTCCGCATCCGGCGCCTGCTCTTATAACTTCCGCAAAGACCGATACGGCATCTTCGAAAGCAAGATCCCCGGCAGGCTTAAGCATACGTCCGCAGGGACCTATGTCAAGCGCCACATATTTACCGGCATAGCGGTCGGCGGCGCGCCTTGCGTTCCTTACCGCGGACTGCGTCATCAGCTCAAGCTCCATGCCCGCCTGCTCCGCTTTAAAGCGGTTCGCCCCGAAGGAATTTGAAAGTATCACATCGGCGCCGGCGTCAAGATACGCGCGGTGTATATCTTCTATCACTTCCGGGGAAGTCACGTTGAGCGTTTCCGGAACGACGCCGCGGGCAAGCCCGTGCCTCTGCAGCATCGTCCCCATCGCGCCGTCAAATATGAGTATCCTGTTCAGGTCCATAACGCACCTATGCGCGCTTCACGCGCAGCGAATAAAGCACCCCGCGGATATTTTCGCAGATGCGCTTCGCTATCTCCGGCTGGTTCATCGTATAGAGGTGAATGCCGTCGACGCCGCCGGCCAGCAGGTCGATTATCTGGTTGGTAGCGTAGGCGATGCCGGCTTCACGCATCGCCATGCTGTTGTGCCCGTACGCGCGTATTATCTTCTGCACCGCATCCGGTATCGACGCGCCGCACATCGCCACCATGCGGTTTATCTGCACAGCGGATGTGATCGGCATTATGCCGGCTTCGATGGGGGCCTTTATGCCTAACTTCCTCACGCTGTCGCGAAAGCGGAAGAAGAGCGAATTGTCGAAAAAGAGCTGGCTTATCAGGACGTCTACGCCGCAGGCGCACTTTTCGCGCAAGTGTTCCAGATCCTCCTCCATAGAGTACGCCTCTATATGCTTCTCCGGATAGCAGGCCGCGAATATATTGAAGTTATAGCTTTCTTTTATGAAGCTGATAAGGTCGCTCGCATGACTGAAGTCTTTGGTCCCCTCTTCCCCGATATCGCCGCGCATCGCAAGTATGTTTCTGACTCCCAGTTGCTGCAGCCTGTCCAGGGTCTGCCGCATCTCGGATCTTGTGCTTCCGACGCAGGTAAGGTGCGCCAGAGCCGGTATCGCGTATTCGTTCTGTATGCGGGACGCGATCTCGGCGGTATTCTCGCGGCTGGTGCCGCCGGCGCCGTATGTCACGCTTATGAGGTCAGGGTCAAGGCTCGCGAGCCCGTCTACCGTGGCAAATATCTTTGACAGATCCCCGGTGCCCTTCGGCGGGAATATCTCAAATGAAAGCGTAGGTTTATCGAGTTTGAAAAAGTTTTTCATAATGAATATCATCAGCCTTTCTGCTGAGAAGAATCAATGTTTCAACGCCGTTACTCAGACAAAACCGCATAGAATCTTCTCTATGACGCAATAAGACGCTCTATTATCCTGGCGGCTCCCTCTTCGGTGTTCGGCGGGGCTATTATGTCCGCTGCCGCCTTTACCGCATCTTTTGAATTGCCCATCGCTATACCGGTACCGGCCCATTTTATCATTTCTATATCATTTATGCCGTCGCCGATCGCGGCGGCCTCCTCACGCGGCACGCCGTAGTAGCGGCATACGCGCTCAAGCGCGTTTGCTTTGTTCACCGAGGGGTGCACCATCTCAAGGAACGCTCCCCATGTCGTTGCCTGATATATACTTCCGCCGAAGGCTTCACGCACTTCGCGCCCCATCCTCATGAACTCGTCGCCGTCAAAGGAGATGCCCAGCAGTTTTGAGGAGTCGAGTCCGCTATCCCAGAACTTTTCACCGTACGCAACGGCTTTCTGTCCGGACAGCTTCTCATAGTAGCGGCAGCGCTCGTCGCTGTCGTCCACTACTATGAGTTTGTCGTCCGAGTAGGCATGGATATACCACCCGCGTTCACGGAAAAAGCTCAGTATCCCGGCGGTCAGATCTTTTCCGACTCTTCTTTCATATATCGTGCGTCCGTCCTCGGTGTCGCGTATCAGCGCGCCGTTGTAAAAGATCGAAGCGCTTTTTATACCGGCTTCGCCCAGATGCATCATAGCGGAAGGATACATCCGCCCGGTGGCCGCCACTATGCGGACGCCAAGGTCCTGCGCCGCGGTAAAGGCCGCTTTCAGGCGCGGGGTCAGGCGCCCTTCGCCGTCCAGCATCGTGCCGTCCATATCAAGGGCTATGAGCCTTGGCCTCACCACAGCGCCCACACCGCAAGAGAAGCTATCTCGGCCGCAACGGCAGAGGCGCCGAGCACATCTCCGTTTACGCCGCCGAGCCGCCTGTTCATGAAGAAAGCCAAAGATATGCCTGTCACCCCGCCCAGCGCCGCGCAAAGCGCCGCGCGCAGCGGTGAAAGAACGGAAAAGGGCAGAAGGCATAAAGCGGATACAAAAAGATCGCAGGAGGAGAATTCGTCCACCCAGCCCTTTGCCATGCCCTCCTCCCAGGGATAGCGTCCGTAAAATGCCGCGCAGTCTTCCGCAAAGCGGGCTGAGGCCGCGGATACCACGCAGGCTGAAAAGCGCAGATGCGGGGCTGTCGAAGCAAGCAGCGAGGTCCACAGACCGAACGCCAGGACTAAAGACGCGCCTCCGAAGGAGCCAAGACGGCTGTCCTTCATTATCTCACGCAGAGCCTCTCCCCTCCGGCCGGAACCTATGCCGTCCCAGAGGTCGCCCCAACCGTCAAGGTGAAGGCTCCATCCGGCCAGAAAGTAGACCGCGGCCGCGGCCCATGCCGAGACCTGCGAACGCCCCCCGGCGAAAGAGACAATGACCGCGGCAAGGCCTCCGGTCATGCCGAGCAGCCCGCCCGCAAGCGGCGCGAGCGCAAGCGCCCTGTCCCCTTTGGGCATCTTTTCCGGCCACCAGCTCTCAGGCAGCGGTATTCTGGAAAGAAGCGTCCATATAACTACAAAACAGGCGGCAAGATCGCCGGGGAAACCATCCTTTATCCCGGCGGATACACTTTCCGCAAACCTGCCGATTTTTTCGCCCGAGTCTTTTGTCATGACAGATCACCCCGCAGCTCACAGCCGCCCTTTACCCACAGAGGGCATCCTGCGACTATAAGAGCCACGTTTTTCGAATATCCGGCGCAGAGCTGATTCATGCGCCCCTGCAGATCCCTGAAGCGGCGCCCCATCAGATAAGGGGGTACGAGGCCGAAGCCGACCTCATTGCTTACGATAACGAGCGACGTATCATCCGAAATGCCTTCGCAGAGACTGCGCACAAGGGCCGCTATCTCTCTTTCACATACGGCCCAGGCGCTTTCGTCCCCGCCTTCTGCCTGCGGATAGGAAAGAAAGAGCCTCGTAAGCCACATCGTAAGGCAGTCAAGGAGTATCAGCCCGGAGGTGCCGGCTGCTGCCTGCGGCAGAGAGAGAGGATCCCCTTCCCACAGCGCCCATTCTTTCGGCCGCCTTGACCTGTGCGCTTCTATGCGCTTCTTCATCTCATCATCACGGCAGTCTGCCGTGGCAAAATATGTTACCTTTCCATTATAGGCCAGCGCTATTTTTTCAGCGAACGTGCTTTTGCCGCTCCGTGCGCCGCCCAGAATAAGAGAGATATCCTTCATACGGGCCCCCGCTTACATGCTGAAGTCAATCGCACTGAAAAGATTTTCAAATGACTGCCCTTTTGACGTATCGCCGGAATAGCCTCCGTTCCCGGGGCCGACCGGTATCTCAAACTTGAAACGGAACCTGGTGTCGCCTTTTTTCGTCAGGCTTCTTGCGTCCGGATCGCTGTTGCTCGTCGGGATAGAGTCCTTGGCAGATGTCTGCATCGTCGTGCCCTGGACTTTGACATTGTAGAAATCCGGGTTTTCCGTTGTTCCTCCGACATTAAGAGTCACAAAACGGAATTCGCTCTTAGTAAGCCCCTTTATCACTCCGCCGACGAGGCTGTGCAGCAGCTCGCTGCTGTCTACCCTTCCTGAGATTATATCAGAGCCGGCGTCGGCAATGCTGCCGAAAGCGCCGATGATCGAATTCAGCGCGCGGATGTTGATCTTTCCCATGCTGAATAAAGAGAGCTCCTTCTTGCGGCTTATAAAGCCGTCAAGCATCATGTAGTTGTAGACAGTGTCATTTTTAGGCGCGGTCGCCTGGCTGCCCGGCAGGATGTTTATATCCCCTCCGTCATAGGTGAAAGAGGCCTGTACGTTGTGGAAGCGCAGCGGCTTGCCGCCGGTGAACTTCTTCGCGCTCTCTATCGCGTCGAAGCTGGTCACTTCCCCGTCATAGAGCTTAAGCGCGCCGCCGCCCTTTATCGTCGACGCACGCCCCGTCTCTCCGCCGCCGCGGACCTTAAGGTCTCCCCTTCCGGTGACCCTGCCCTTAAGGTCCGGCAGCGCCTGCCTCACGAGCGACTCAATATCCGAACTGATAACGGTAAGGCTGCCCCCCCATTTGCTGTCCTTAAAATCAAGGCCGACGCCTCCGTTGAGAGTGCCGCCGCCCACGCCGGCGCTCAGGTCTTCAACCATCATATAATTTTGGGTTACAAAGAACGGGGCTTTTACATCTTTAAATTCTACT
>JAEEYY010000202.1 GCA_016288355.1 Synergistes sp. | reverse complement strand
GCGGAATAGGCGGATTAGTAGGCGGCGCTCTTGTGAAAAGCGGCGCAGATACAAGTTTTTACGTACGCGGAGAAAACCTTAAGGCTATACGGAACAATGGTCTGAAAGTCGATTCTGTATTGTGGGGCAGTTTTACCGCGCTTCCTGCGGCAGCTTCGGATAAAGCGGAGGATCTGGGTGTTATGGATGCGGTATTAGTCTGCTGCAAAGGACACGCGCTTGAGTCGATGTGCCGCGGGATAGCTCCGATGGTAGGCAGAAATACGCTCGTAGTGCCTCTTCTTAACGGCGTCGGACTTTCGGATCTTATGCGCCCTTATCTGCCTGATTGTATCCTTGCAGACGGCCTTATATGGGTCTTCAGCCATATAGAAGGTCCTGGACATATAGCCCAGACCGCCGGCAAATGCAGAATAGTATTCGGCATGAAAGACGGCAGCCATCCCGATATACTTGACAGACTGAGCTCGGAACTGGCAGCAGCCGGCATAGAAGCCAGGGTATCGGATGATATCCGGCTTGACTGCTGGAAGAAATACCTTGCGATGGGCGGAAACAGTGTGCTTTTCTGCTATTACGACGGAAATACCGGAGCTGTGCGCAGCCATCCCGAATATAAAGAAGTTATGTATGCTATAGCAAACGAAATGACCTCAGTGGCAAAAGCGCTCGGCGTAAATATGCCGGAAGACTCACCGGAGAAATACGTTGCTAATCTTTCGACCTTTTCAGATGATACGATAAACTCGCTGTACAGAGATCTAAGCAGCGGCGTCCCTCCGGAAAAAACCGAACTGGATCATCTGATCGGCACACTTATCCGTCTCGGAAAAAAGACCGGCGTAAAAACGCCTTACCATGAAGCCGCATATGAAGCCGCATACCGGCATTATGGCAAGCGCTGAAAAGCAAACGGATAATGCGCGGGGGAGTTATTTTAAAAAAATATATAATGTCCTATAATTTATCTTATGTTATATAAGAGCGACAAAAAATAACCCCTTCTGTACGATATATCAAATTATCCCGGCGTAACGCAGCAATATTTCTATAAAATTTATATAAAAGAAACTCCTGCGGTTCGTGAAGACCGCAGGAGTTTTTCTCATTTAATAATAATAATAATGATGTTTTATTTAAAGAACTTTTCCCAGTATCCGGTAGCAAGGATGATCAGAACTATCAGCGGTGCGATATAGGTCAGGTAAAAACGCAGTGACGTCGGTACCTTGAGCCCTGTGCCCATGTCAGCTTCCTTTATAAATTTATCCCAGCCCCATCCATAGCGTGTGACGCAGAAAAGCAGATAAATAAGAGCTCCTATCGGCAGCAGGTTGTTGCTGACGATAAAGTCTTCAAGATCGAGCACCATCGAGCCTTCGCCGAAGGGCTGGAAGCCGGACCAGATGTTAAAGCCGAACACACACGGCAGAGCGAGTATGAAGACCGAAATACCCGTTACGAGAGCGGCTTTTCCGCGTTTCCAGCCGAAGTTGTCCATATAGCCCGCAAGGATGTTCTCAAAGACCGCTATTACCGTAGAAAGCGCCGCAAAGCTCATGAAAAGGAAGAAAAGCGCGCTCCAGAAGCGTCCCTGCGGCAGATGGTTGAACATATTCGGCAGAGTTACGAAAATAAGTCCCGGACCGGCTCCGGGGTTGATTCCGTAGGCAAAGCAGGCCGGGAAGATTATAAGACCCGCCGTTATTGCCACCGCGGTATCAAGAGCGGTCACTAAGATCGACTCCCCTACCAGCGAACGCTCGCGTCCGATGTAGCTTCCGAATATCGCCATGCTTCCTATACCGATGCTGAGAGTAAAGAAAGCCTGTCCCATAGCGGCGTACACGCTGGTCCAGAGACCATGCTCCACAAGGTGGCTGAAATCCGGCTTAAGGTAGAATTCAAGTCCTTTGGCGGCTCCCGGCAGCGTTACGGAACGAATGACCAGCACGATCATTATCGTAAGAAGTCCGCACATCATTACCTTCGACACACGCTCAACGCCGCCGCGCAGCCCCGATAAACATACGACAGTACCGATAATTACCGCCGCCGCCATCCAGAATGTCAGCCCCTGCGGAGATGAAAGCAGTCCGCCGAATATTCCGCCGACTTCATCGGGAGTAAGCCCCACCATGCGTCCGGTAAGCGAGTACCATGTGTAAGCCAGCATCCATCCGGTAACAACGGTATAAAACATCATCAGAATATAGTTGCCGGCCCAGGCAATGTATCCCCACAGCGACCAGACGCCGTGTTCAGGGCACAAAGCGGTAAAAGACTTTACCATGCTCTTTTGAGAAGCACGACCCACCGCGAACTCCATTACCATTATCGGCATCGCAAGCAGCAGAAGGAAGATAATATACATCAATACGAATGCCGCGCCGCCGTACTGTCCTGTGATAAACGGGAAGCGCCATACATTGCCGAGCCCTATTGCGCAGCCTGCGGATAGAAAGATAAATCCGATTCTGCTCCCAAGTGATTCGCGTTCCTGTCCTGGCATAAAAATACCTCCGATTCAAAAATAAAAATAATTAAAGCCTTAACAATATCTATAATATAAACACCAGCAGCGGTTATTGTCAAAGCATATCCGCAGAAATTTCAATATGCGGCAATAATAAACATCCACCCGCACAGCGGGTGGTTTTTCATTTTCGGGCATAGCCCTAATGCTACTGGCTGCACACAAGTGTGCTTAAAACGCCTGCCAGCAAGCATTTTTTACTTGCTACCCGTAAACGGGTCTCGCGGGTCAAATATACTTAACTGATCCGCTTCTTTATCCTGTTTTAGTTGGTGCGCTATATATTCCTTTATTGCTTTTGTGTTCTTTCCAACTGTATCTACGTAGTAGCCTTTGCACCAGAATTCCCGGTTCCTATATGCAAACTTCATATTTCCATACTTCTGGAATATCTGAAGGCTGCTTTTTCCTTTCAGGTAACCCATAAATGACGATACGCTTATTTTCGGCGGGATACTCAACAACAGATGTATGTGCTCTGGACATACTTCTCCTTCTATGATCTCCACTCCTTTCCATGCACACAATGTTCTTATGATATCCCGTATGTCCTGGCGCTTTTCTTCGTAGAATACTTTTCTACGGTATTTCGGTGCAAACACCACATGATACTTACAATTCCATTTTGTGTGTGCTAAACTGTGGGTGACATTATTTTGCTCAGGCATTTAATGTTCCTCCTAATGTGCTACTGTTATAAGCTGGCAGGCTTATCCCACAGTTTAGCACGTTAGGATTTTTTTCATCGCTTAAGCTCTACTGAACCACGCGACTATCGCGTGGTTTTCTTATACAAAAATACAAGATGCCGGCAGAAGACGGCATCTTGTCTGTTATATCCGGCAAAAGTTTTCAGATGAAAACTATATTGCGTTTTTGACTATCTCAATGAATACTTCAGGCTTCAGCGAAGCGCCGCCTACGAGGACGCCGTCTATATCCGGCTGAGCCATTATTCCTGCGGTATTCTCCGGCTTTACGCTGCCGCCGTACAGTATTATCAGTTTTTCGGCGGTCTCTGCGCCGAAGGTCTCTTTCGCAAGCCCGCGGATAAAGCGGCATACTTCTTCGGCGTCGTCGACGCTTGCGGTCTTTCCGGTGCCGATAGCCCATACCGGTTCATAGGCGATTATTATCTTTTCCGCAGCGGTCGCCGCGTCAAAGCCTTTAAGCCCTTCGCCAAACTGTCTTTTGATAACGTCGAAGGCTTTGCCGGCCTCGCGCTCTTCAAGGGTCTCCCCTACGCAAAGGACGGCGATTAGGGTGCCGTCAACGGCAGTGTGCATCTTTTTGTTCAGCTCTTCATCGGTCTCACGGAATATATGACGTCTTTCGCTGTGTCCTACGAGCGTGTGAGTGGCGCCTATCTCGGTGATCATCGGGACCGATGTCTCGCCCGTAAAAGCGCCCTTAAGCTCCCAGTGGCAGTTCTCCGCTCCGATTATGACCGGCATGCCGCTGCTTTCCTGTACTGCGGTAAGCAAAGAAACTGCGGGAACAAAGAACGCGATCTCTTCGGCTCCGGATTCGATATTTTTGCCGGTCTCAGGCGAAGCCTTCAGTTCGGCTGCAAACTTGTTCAGGAATTCTTTCGTGGCCGCCGGGCCGTTATGCATCTTCCAGTTTCCGGCTATGAACTTTCTCCGCATTTCTCTGAGTCTCCTTGTATTTATATAATGTTATCAAAAATATACGCCATATTAATTTGCGCTGCTGTTTAATATAACATTATCGATGTTATATAACATTATCATTAAATTAAAAGGGCGGATAACCCGCCCCTTTAATTCTTTCGTTGTTTCTGTCAGCCTATCACGTAAGGCTCTATGCCCGGAAGACTTTTCCCTTCGAAGAACTCGAGACTGGCTCCGCCTCCGGTGGAAACGTGGGAAACTTTCTCCTGCATGCCGAACTGGGCGATCGCAGCTGCCGAATCGCCGCCTCCGACTACAGTAAGGGCGCCTGCTGCAGTTGCATCGGCCAGGGCTTTCGCAACAGCTTCAGTTCCCTTTGCAAAAGCAGGCATCTCAAAAACCCCCATCGGGCCGTTCCACAGCACTGTTTTTGCTCCCATGATCTCCTTTGCAAAGAGCTTCGCGCTCTCAGGGCCGATATCAAGGCCCATCTGGTCTGCGGGGATAGCGTCCGCCGCAGCCACTGACGCCGGGGCGTCGGCTTTGAATTCGGGGGCAACCACAGCATCGACTGGAAGGAGTATCTTCACGCCGAGCTCAGCAGCTCTTGAGAGCATCTCCGCCGCAAAGTCGAGTTTTTCGGTCTCGCAGAGAGACTTACCCACTTCCCTGCCCTGCGCTTTCAGGAATGTAAAGGCCATTCCTCCGCCGATAACGATGCTGTTTACCTTCTTCAGCATATTCTCTACTACCGCGATCTTATCCGAAACTTTTGCGCCTCCGAGGATGAGGACAAAGGGCTTTTTCGGATCGTCGCGGGCAGCGGAGAGCATCGTGATCTCACGGTCGATAAGCTTACCTGAGAAGGACGGAAGCAGTTCGGCCGCGGCCCTTGTCGAAGCGTGGGCCCTGTGAGCGGCGCTGAACGCGTCCATTACAAAGACGTCAAAGTCTTTTGTAAGCTTTTTCGCAAAACCGGCGTCGTTCTTTTCTTCCTCAGGGTAGAATCGCACGTTTTCCAGCAACAGGACTTCGTCCTCTTTCCATGAGGCGACGGCCTTGTCGACTTCTTCTCCGATGCAGTCGGGGACAAAATGAACATTCCATCCCGTAAGAGCGGCAAGCTCTTCTGCAACAGGGGCAAGCGTATATTTCAGGTTAACGGTCCCCTTCGGTCTGCCGAGATGCGAGACCAGCGCTACGCGCGCTCCGTATTCACGCAGCTCCTTAAGCGTTGCAAGGTGTGCTTTTATCCTCGTGCAGTCGCTTACCCTGCCGTCAGCTGTCGGCACGTTGAAGTCTACTCTTACGAGTACTTTTTTCCCGGCTACATCCTGACGTGAAAACGTCTTCAGACGCATGATTTACAGTCCTTTTTCGAGTATATAGTCCGCGAGGTCTATGATCCTGTTGCTGTATCCGAACTCGTTGTCATACCATGAAAGGATCTTGACCATCTTGTCGCCCATCATCAGGGTATGTTTCGGTGCGAATATCGAAGAATTGGTATTGCCGACAAAGTCCATCGAAACGAGGTCTTCCGGCTCATATTCCAGGATGCCTTTAAGAGCTCCTTCCGCAGCCTCTTTCATAGCGGCGTTAACTTCATCCACTGTGGCCGGTTTTTCAAGAACTGCTGTCAGGTCGACTATCGACACATCGGGCGTCGGGACTCTGAGTGCAAAGCCGTTCAGTTTGCCTTTGAGCTCGGGCATTACTTCGGAGATCGCCTTGGCGGCTCCGGTCGTCGTGGGGATGATCGAAAGGGCCGCCGCTCTTCCGCGGGAGAGAGTCTTATGCGGGAAGTCGAGCGTTTTCTGATCGTTCGTGTAGGCGTGGATCGTGTTCATAAGGCCTTCTTTGATGCCGAACTTATCCTGGAGGACTTTGCAGACAGGAGCAAGGCAGTTCGTGGTGCAGGAAGCGTTTGAAATGATGTTGTGCTTTGCCGGGTCGTAGGTTTTTTCATTTACGCCCATGACTATCGTTACGTCGTGATTCTTCGCGGGGGCAGAGATTATGACTTTCTTTGCGCCGGCTTCAATGTGCGCCTTGGCGGCATTGGCATCAGTATAACGGCCTGTTGACTCTATAACGAGATCGACTCCCATTTCCTTCCACGGAAGCTTTGCAGGATCCGGTTCGGCAAGAGCCCTGACGCGCCGGCCGTTGATAACGAGATAATCTCCGTCGACTTCAACGGTGCCGGGGAAGCGGCGGAATACCGAATCGTACTTGAGAAGATACGCAAGCGACGAAGGCGGTGTCAGGTCGTTGATAGCTACGATCTCAAAGTTATTATTCTTTCCGTTTGTGAAGTAAGAGCGGAGAGAAAGACGGCCGATGCGGCCAAAACCGTTGATTGCAACTTTGTACTTCTTAGCCATGATTAAAAGTGCCTCCTTGAAATATTTGGGACATACTTTGTGAAAAGCAGGAATAAGTATCAATTTTATTCCTGCTTTTATACATAGATTTTGCTACTTACCTGTATTTATGTCAAATACATTTTTCCTTTTACTGTTCCCGCGAAATAGCAAAAAAGCGCATCACTGCTCCGCTTCGAGATTTTCATGCAGGACGCGAAGCAGTTCGCCGAGAGATATCGCGGAAAGCACGTCTCCGTGCGGTCTGTACGGCATTATGCCGTCAAAGAGCTGCGCTACCCCGCAGAGACAGCCATGGCGCATATGCGAATTGAACGGGCGGATAAAGGCCCATCCGAGATCCTTTCTTTTGGGATTATGCTTCAGGTACGCGGTTATAAACTCACCAAGCAGCCACGGCCAGGCCATGCCGCGGAAGCGCGCTTTCTCCCTCTGGTCCGAGCGTCCCTCCCAGCGCCCCTTGAACTTGTCATGGCGCGGGTCGAGAGTACGCAGCCCGTAAGTCGTGTATAGCGTGTTCCAGCAGAGCCGTATCACGCTCTGCGCCGCTTCGGGCTGCAGCGGGCTGAACGGGAGAGAAACGGCAAGTATCTGGTTCGGTCTTATCGCTCCGTCGCCCGTAAACGTTTCGGGGTCGACAAAATCATAGAGCCCGTTCATATCAAAGCTCCAGAATGTATCGCAGAAGGATTTGCCGCACTTTTCGGCCGCTTTTGCGTATTTATCGGCAGAGGCTGCGTCTGCATACTTTTTGGCATATTTTTCCGCGCACTTAAGCGCGTTGTACCACAGCGCGTTGACCTCGACAAGGCAGCCGCGGCGCTGGACCACGACTTCGTCCCCTGCTCTTGTGTTCATCCAGTAGCGGGCCGGGTTTGTCCCCGTCATTACGAGAAGCATATTGCCGCCGCATTTTACATCTAGCTCTTCGATGCCGGAAAGATATCTGTCTGTGACGGCAAAAAGGGCCTTAAGGAGTTTTTCTCTGTCCCGGGGATCTGCTTCAGTATGGTGCGACAGATATTTATCGGCCGCATACACGAACCAGAGCCCGCAGTCTATACGCCCGTATTCGGGCTTTTCTTCATCCTGCAGGCTTTCCGGCATGACCCAGCCGCAGCGCTCCGCGGCAGCAGCCCAGTATTTAAGCGTCTTTGCAGCCGTTTTTTCCCTGCCGGTGGCAAGAAGCAGCCCGGGAAGCGATATAAATGTATCGCAGGATCTCGCCGCAACGGACGGATAGCCTGTGTATATCGGGGCTATGCTTTCAGACCTGTCGTCGACAAGGTGATAGGACGAAGCTATCATATCCTGCTCTGCGCTGCTCAGCGCCGGGATATTGGCCTGTTCCAGTATATCCTCGAACCTCTTCGCCTCTTCCTCTTCGATCTCGAGAAGCTCTTTTACCGTATATGTTTCGGGCTTGTCGGAAAGGATAATATAAACAGCATCGCCCTCCGACATCTCATTCGAAACAACGCCGGGAGACCAGAGATGATCGACGCTTGTGCCGTCACCGTCGTCCTGTTCGTATATAAGGTTTTCAAACCAGAGCGGCTTAAGCGCCCATGTCCCCGCTGTGGCTGTGCAGCAGCTGACATGTCCCCTTCCGTTTACGCATATGCCGAGACCGTTCTCGGAAGAAACAGAAAACGCGTCCCTGCCTGCTTCAAGGCATACTTCGTTGTTTTTCCTGTGCGCAAAGAGCGGCCGCAGGTCAAGGCGAATCTTGCCGGGTGCGGCAAGCAGCTCATATTTGACTACCGTGCATTCTTTGCCGTGAGGCATGAAAATAGATTTTTTCAGCAGAATGCTGTGAATCACAAAGAGCATTGAAGGGAACGGATTACCCTGGTATTCCTGCAGATATCTGTACCCGTCCGGATACACGAGATCTTTATAGCGGTTTGTAGATAGCTGATACTTTTTGTTGTTGTCAAATACTGTCTCTTCGATCTTGCTTACAAGGACCGAATGCTGTTTTTCGTTTTCAGGCCTTAAGACAAGAAGTCCATGCTCTCTTCTTGTGTTAGCGCCTATGACAGTGGAAAAACCGTAGCCCCCGCGCCCGTTGGACACAAGAAACTCTCTTCCGGCGCCTTTGTCATAGGTGTTAACGTCAGCCTTTCCTAAGTACATCGGCATCATCCCCTTTATAGTGCTTGCTAAGCATCAGCTCTAATTTACGCCATCTATATTCTACCGTACTTTTGCTGATTGGTGTCGGTAAAGTTTGCCCAAGTTCCTTTAAAGTTACGCTCGGATTTTTTTTCCTCGCATTGACAAGGTCAAGCAACGGCTCCGGAAGGAAGCCCGTCATGCCCCTTTCCTCGATCTTTTTTATAAGTTCCAGCTGGCCGTGAGCCGCTTCGATGCTTTTTTTTATGTTCGCGGCGTCGCAGTTTACCAGCTTGTTTGCATGATTTCTTATCGAACGGAAAATTGCTGTCTCTTCAAGCTCAAGCGCCGTCGTCACCAGGCCTATCCGCGAAAGGAGCGTTACGATCTGCTGCTGGTCGCGCAGCATGAGTTCCCTGCTCTCCGTGCGCTTCCTTATGCCCAGGTCGAAGCCGCACGAACGCATTACAGCCTGCATCCTCTCGGCGGCGCCCCTCCCTTCCGGCACGCGCATCATAAGATAGTAGCCGGTCTTTGGGATATAAAGCGAGCCGCATCCGCCGAACAGCCCGCGCACCCAGCTCCAGTTTCTTGTGCGTTTGGCTTTGGAAGCCGTAACGGCCTTTAATTTTGCGGCGGCGGCTTTGCCTGCTGCAAAAGTGACTCTGCCCCTCTGCTGCGTACGCACTATGCGCAGGGAATATTCATCACTGCCGTTCCAGCCGCACTCATCCCATAAACGCATAAGACGCCTGACGGCAAAAAGACGCGGCGTCGTGAAAAACGTGCTGTCAGATTTATCTTCGGAAGGTATGCCGTCAAGTATGCCCGCGGCTTCATCCTTCGACGTTTTGCCGGCTTCGACAGAACCCCATTCATCCCACAGAATGTGCTTTATGCCATTCACTTTTCCTGCCTCGCGCTCTTCTGTCTTGTACGGCAGATCTCCATTATCGTTTCAGACAGATTCTGCGCATTGTGTCTCAGATACTTTGCGTTTTTTATCTCGCAGTAATCCCCGTATATCACCTTTGAGCCCAAAGACTCCAGATATGCCTCTTCTTTGGATGAAAGGTAAAGGGGCTAGGCGCCTATCTTGCCGTAGCTCGATATGAATTCTGTCGGGATAGCGGATTCGTTTACGAGCACATAGTTAGGCACACGACCGATCACGCCCGCAATCCAGTCTATATGGGAAAGGATATTCATGCCTTCCGTCTCTTTCGGCTGCGTCATAAGATTTGCGATATAAAGGATCGGCGCCGAAGTTTCCTTAAGCAGACCCGCTACGCGGGAAAGAAGCAGATTGGGCATTACGCTGGTAAAAAGGCTGCCAGGGCCGAGCACGATAACATCCGCGTCGTCAAACGCGGCTGTCACGGACTCCACCGGTTCAGCGTCGGAAGGTTCGATCCAGAGCTCAGTCAGATTGCTGCCGTTGTCGGAAACTTCAAGTTCCCCGGTAAGGACGGTGCCGTCGGCCGTCTTTCCTTTAAGCACGACATTTTCGGTTGTTACGGGCAGCACCTGCCCTCTTATAGCAAGCAGCTTGTTAAGCTCAAGTACGGCTCTCTGAAAATCACCCATCAGCTCTGTCGCCGCAAGTATGATTATGTTGCCGAGGCTGTGCCCGTCAAGCTCACCCCTGTCAAATCTGTAATTCAGGATGCTGCTGAGAGAGCTTCCGTTTTCGGCAAGAGCGACTATGCAGTTGCGTATGTCCCCTGGCGGCAGCACGCCCCATTCCTGGCGCAGCCTGCCGGAGCTCCCGCCCTCATCGGTTACCGCGACAACTGCCGTGATATTCCTTGTAAACCCTTTAAGACCGGAAAGAAGCGTCGAAAGACCGGTGCCTCCTCCTATCGCAACGATGTGAGGCCCCATTGAGAGCCTGTACTCCAGCGCATTGGACATGACATGCCTCGGCACCGGGGGTTTCCTGATCAGTTTGACCCGTTTGCGGGACGCATAATAGACGCATGCTGCACCTGCCGCAAAGGCCATTGCAAAGACCATCAGAAAAGAAAAGGTCGTCATCTCAGATTTCCTCTGTCAATGTCCCGGTGCTGCACTCTGACGCGCTTCCCGGACGTTCTCAGATAAGAGCCGAGCATTTCGGCCACCGCAACTGAACGGTGACGTCCTCCTGTGCATCCTACGCAGATATGGAGCTGCTTCTTTCCGGTATCGCCGTATACAGATGATACATAGCCGAAGAGAGAACCGGCGCGTGAGAGGAATTCGCCGAACATCGGATATGAATTCAGATAGTTGACCACAGCCTTGTCTTTTCCGGAAAGCGAATGAAGCTCGTCCACATAATTGGGATTGGGAAGGAAACGTGCGTCTATAACGAAGTCAGCGTCCTGCGGTGCGCCGTATTTATAGCCGAAAGAGCTGATGATAACAGCCGGCTGCTCGACCGACATGCCCGCTGCCTCAAGCAGTCTCTTTTTAAAATCGGGCAGTTTGAAGCCTGTGGTATCTATTACAATATCGGCATTTTTAATGATATTATTCAGGCGTGCCCGCTCCGTTTCTATACCCTGCAGTATCGTGAGACCCTCGGCCAGAGGGTGTCTGCGGCGCGTTGTCTCGAAGCGTCTTACCAGATCTTCGTCCGAGCAGTCTATAAAGATTATCTTCGTTCTTATGCCGTTTTCGCGAAGCTTCGCAACTACCTGAGCCAGATCGTTCAGCAGCGTTTCGCTCCTTGCGTCGACTACGGCCGCCACGCCTTTTTCCGCAGCGGAGCTGTGGCTCTCGAGTATGTCAAAAAGCTGAGGAAGAAGTGCGGGCGGAAGGTTGTCTATCGCATAAAAGCCCTGGTCTTCAAGCACGTTCAGCGCCGATGACTT
>JAEEYY010000020.1 GCA_016288355.1 Synergistes sp. | reverse complement strand
GCGCCATCTTTGGGAAGATGAGAAGCTTGATTGTGACAACAGGGCTTTTACTGTTTCCGGAGAAAGCTATTCGCTGACATTCACTCTTGAAGGATATTACAAGCATGCCGATAAGTCCGGCTATTATGAAAACGGCAGGGCATGCTGGGATCTTACCCGCAGAATGAATATGGAGGTCGCCCATAAGTGGATGAATGGCTGCAGCGACATCGAAAAAGAGATCATTCTGAAAAGGATGAATTTCCGGGAGATGGTCATTAAGTTTCCCAATCCGGCAGACCGACTGGCAGCAAGCATACGGATAACAAAATGGCTGAGGAAACAGATATTCGATGTCAGTTACAGCGGTTTAGGCCCCTATGGGGCAGCGGTCGTATTCCATGTTGTGCCTGATGACGATCATAAGGATGCGGACAGTATTTCGGTGTTAATGATAGATGAAGACGCAGCGACATTTATATTGCCCTTTGTACATGATATTTACCCCTATTTTTATAAAAGATACTCCAAAGAGAATCATATCCCTTTCGAAATGTGGAGAGATATCATAAACAGATTAAAAGAGGCAAAGCGGATGATAGTGAACGACACCTATTCTCCGGAACTTGCCAGATACATCGGACGTTTCGATCTGTTCGCACTGGGCAAACACGATGATCCGCGTATCCGAAAGTCGAGCGAAGATTACAGCCCGGCAGCTTTTGTCTATGAGCACCGCTACGAAATAGCGCACCTGTATGAGATATTCATCCGGTGGTCGGAGACCCAGATGGACTGTTACGCGGGGGAGCACAGGATGTTTTACATCGAAGGACCGTGAGAAGATAAAAACCCGATATGCAAAATCGATATTGCGAAAGATATGCGGGGATAACTTTTAATGCTGCCGGGCAGAGAATTAATAATATTTCACATATTTTTTATATTTTGTCCCTGTTACCTTATGCAGCAGAGTTTGAGAGTAGTGTAAAACAAGATGGTTCTCAAGCCTACGCCGCTCGGTGGAGACGTCCCGATCAGGTGTGAGTGTGGTGTAAAAGGGTAAAAAATCCTGGCTGTCATAAGTGACAGCCAGGAGAGCAGTTAAAGAACCCGTTTTTACGTATCCTTACGCAGGATATCCAGATACTCTTCATATGTGAAAACAAGTGCTTTGCCGGATTTGGCGGAATATCTTAGGATATCCTTGCTGCATAACGCGGCGATATAGTTCGCGGTGCCGTTTCTGGAAAGGCCCAGTGCGGCCGCAGTTTTTACCGTTTCAATAATAGGATTCCGTTCAATATAAGCAAAGAGGTTCATGATATTCTGCCGTGAACGGGTCGGAACATCTGCCAGTTTTGCTTCGTTTTTCAGGTGTAGTGCGTTCAGGCGGTCGATGGTCCTGGTTGCGTCCTCTGCGGTTTCGGCAATACCCTGCAGGAAAAATTTGACCCACTGTTCGTAGTTGCCGGACTTGCGTATCTCGCTCATTCTGTCGTAATACTCGATCCTGTTCAGCTTCAGGTAACAAGAAAGATATAGTACCGGGGAGGAAATCACATTTACCCGCATAAGGAAAAGTGTGATCAAAAGCCGTCCGATGCGCCCGTTCCCGTCGAGAAAGGGATGGATCGTTTCAAACTGATAGTGCAGCAGTGCGGCCTTGATCAACGGATCCATATAGTCGTCGTCATTCATGAACAGCTCTAATGCGGACATACATTCCATCATGTCCTGCGGATTTGGCGGAATGTAGCGGGCGTTCTTCAGCGTGCTGCCGGCGCCTCCGATCCAGTTTTGTGATACACGGAATTCTCCTGGAGTTTTATCACCTCCGCGTACGTTGTCCATAAGCACAGCGTGTGTTTCCCGGATCAACCTGCTGCAAAGCGGCAGCGCCTCCATGCGTCTGATGGCAAAATTGATTGCCCGGACATAATTAACGACGTCAGAAACATCCGCGTTGGCGTTTTCATCGATCTCCGGATTCAAAATATCTTCAAATGTGCATTGTGTCCCTTCGATCTGCGAGGAAACCAGCGCTTCCTTACGAACGTACATGGAGATAAACAGATCTCTGTTTGGGATGCGGTCAGACAGACCGTTCAGCAGCGCCAGCTTTTTGTGAGCGTCGATCAAAAGATGCTGCATTTCTGCATCTATCTCGATGTTTGGTTCAGGCGGCAGCGGCTGAGGATAGAACGAGTTATACGCCAGTTCTCCGCTGAGGTTTTGGACCGTTTTTCCTGCACGATTCTTCATAATATACCTCTTTTGTGATTTTTATATCTTATTATAGCAATAAAAACGCATAAAATAAGAATTTTATGAGTTTTAGATCCAAAAACTTTCACTCAAATTCATAAAAACAACGATTGGCCGGTGAAAGGGTTTTTCAAATATGTTTCCTCTGATGCAAATATTGCCCGGTACTTTGAGTAATCAGCTGTCCCGGTGACCCCTTCGGCGGCAGTGTAAAAAAGATAAAAATCCGGGCTGTCATACGTGACAGCCCGGGGAGCCGCTATAGGATCGCGGTTTTATGTATCCTTCAGCACAATATCCGGATACTCTTCATATTGCTTTTGTCTCTTTCATATTTTTATTTCTCTTGGTACGCCGAACCGCCCGTTTTCGTTGTCAAAAGCATAAACAGCACAATTCCCGATATATCTTGACCAGTAGCTTCCATTAGAACCCGGCGTCAGGTATTCCAAAGCGCCTTTCATCGCGATCGCATGTGTAGAGATCAGGATATTGCCGGGAAGTGTCCTTATCTCTTCCAGGAATGCCCCTACGCGGGATACGATAGAGCTCAGCGGCTCCATCCCGGCCGGCGCAGGATTATGCACAAAATCGCTGAAGAAGCGGCGTATCTCCGGACTCGGATCGCGGAGGTCCGAGCCCTCATAGGGGCCGTAATCCATCTCTATTAACCGCTCATCGATGACAGCCTTTATGTCCGGAGCCACGATCCCGGCAGTCTGGACAGCTCTTTTGAGCGGACTGGAAAAAACATTTGAGAAATCTATCCCGCTCATGCCGCATGCTGCTCTCTTTGCCTGGGAGATGCCCTCTTCATTCAGGGGATAGTCACTCCTGCCCTGGAGCACGTTAGCTTTGTTCAGCTCGGTTTTTCCATGCCGTATTATGTAAATCATACTCATCTTCAGTTATCCCCGTATGCTCTGATAAGGCAGAAAAAGCCTTTTGTGCGGCCCGTCAGATCTGTATAAAACATTATCAGGTTATCACTGCCGCGTCCATATTACCACAGCTGAAAAGCATATGTCTTTAGGTCCGGTATCTTTCGTGCGGTTTTTTGAAAACCGTGCAGACAGTATATCAGGGGCTGGCGGCAGACTGAAAACAGTTCTGTGCGGCAGCCCCTGATAATGAAGAGCACCCAGTAAGCCGGGTTCTGTAAAGAGCTCGCGCTCCTTCGGCCATTTATCTAACCGCACGCTTGCACGTGCGAATGAGCGGTCGTACCCGGAAGTCAGCGGGCAGCTTCAACCTTCCCTATTCGACCTTGCTCCGGATGGGGTTTGCCTGGCCCGCTGGTTCCCCATGCGGCCGGTGGGCCCTTACCCCGCCTTTTCACCCTTACCGCTTTCGCGGCGGTATACTTTTCTGCGGCACTTTCCCTGGGTTCGCACCCGCAGGAATTTCTCCTGCATCCTGCCCTGCGGAGCCCGGACTTTCCTCCCGCGCGTCTGCGCCGGCGGCCGTTTTGGATACTCCCCGGCAGATTATAGCATAACTTGCGGGGCTCTTTCGCGCGCATGGCCCGCGTGTACGCGCAGCATTGCAGCCGACGAAAGCCTCCCGGGCCCGGTAAATACACATCGCTTTGTTTTCTGTAAGTTTTTCTGTTCATCCGGTTTTTTATTTTTGCTTTAAGGTCGAAGAACGGCGCCGCTGACTTTGAATCTATACATTAAGTAATTAAAGCCAAAAGGGCTTTTGACATTAAAAAACCTTAAATTTGAAATTTCAATGTATGCATACATACAGTAAATATTTGGCGTAATATGGGCTGAAAAGTATCTAAAAACAAGTAGCAGTGCGGTTTTTTAAAATATTGAGCCTATAGACCTAATTTTGTTTATAGCTTTGAATTTCGTTGGATTGATAAAAACACGATCAAAGTATAATGTGTAGCAAAGTGGGATAAAGTGGTAATAAGTGGGTGGATTTTATATGTTGGTGGGAAGCTACAATCATAAACTGGACGGAAAAGGACGCATGGTCCTTCCAGCCAAGTTCCGCGGAGAGCTTGGCTCTTCTGTCGTGGCTACCATCGGCATCGACCGCTGCATAGCGCTTTATCCGGTATCCCGCTGGGAAGAGCTTCTGCTGAAGCTCAAGGATCTCTCCTCTTTCAAGAAAAAAACAAGGGATTTCAGACGTGTGCTGCTCTCCATGGTAAGCGAACAGGAGATCGACGGCGCAGGAAGGATCCTTATACCGCAGATACTGCGCGAATACGCGGGCTCTGTGTCTGAAGTAACGCTTATTGGTGCGGAAGACCATCTGGAGATATGGGATACGGCGAGGTGGGAAGAGCACCGTGCGGAAGTTCTGGCAGATTTCAGCGATATGGCCGAGGAGCTTGATGAGATATGAAGGAACATTTCCCGGTCATGCTGAAGGAGTCAGTAAACGCCGCGGCAGGGGTAAAGAACCTTCGTACTGCGGTGGACGCCACGCTCGGGCTCGGCGGACATTCCTCGAAGCTGCTTGAAAGCTTTCCGGAACTTTTTCTTTATGCGTTTGACAGGGACGCGCAGGCTCGTGCCGAGGCGGAAATACGTCTTAAACCTTTTGCCCCGCGCTTTGAGATAATAGCCGGCAATTTTCGCGATATAGCATCTTTGAATGAGCATGAAGGCTTCAAAGGGGCGGATTTTATTCTTTTTGACCTGGGGGTTTCAAATCTCCAGCTTACCGAGGGAGAACGCGGTTTTTCATTTCAGAACGACGGCCCGCTCGACATGAGGATGGAGTACGGAGCGGAAGCCGAAGGCGAAAGCGCAGCCGATCTGCTTGCCAGGGCCGATGTAAAAGAGCTTACGAGAATCTTCCGCGAATATGGGGAAGAGCGCTATGCCTTTGAGATCGCAAAGGGAATAGTCCGCAGCAGGGAGCAGGGCGCAGAGCTTTCCACTACCGGCGAGCTTGCAGCTCTTATAAGAAAAATACTTCCTGCGCCTGTGCAGAGAAGGATGGGGGGACACCCCGCGCGCAGAGTCTTCCAGGCGCTGAGGATAGCAGTGAATGATGAGATGGGAGCGCTTGAGGACGGACTCGACGGAGCGGCTCAGGTACTTGCCCCGGGGGGGCGCGTTGCGGTCATCTCCTATCATTCGCTTGAAGACAGGATAGTAAAGCAGCGCTTTCGAAAGTGGAAGGATGAAGGGACCGGAGAGATAGTTACGCGCAGGCCGGTTGCTCCGACTGAAGAAGAGATAACGGAGAATTACAGATCACGAAGCGCTAAGTTGAGGATCTTTGCCAAATTTGAAGAAGGAAGGGAGGAACAGTGATGGCTTACAACACAAAGCACGCGCAGGAAAAAGAAACAAAACATTCCACTTTATTCGTCTTGAGCTTCCTATGTGTATTTCTCTGCGCGGCGGCACTCGGTACGCTGAGGCTTTATGGGCTTTATCTTGAACATCGTATATCACAGGCAGCTGTAAGAATAGAAAAGAGCAAAGAGGAAAATGTCGCGCTCTCTCGACGCTACGCCCAGCTTCTCTCTCCCGCACGGATCTATAATTACGCGAAATGCAATCTTGGGATGGAAAGTGTAGCCAATATCAAGGTCATAACATTGAGCGAAAGCTCTGTGAAGCTGGTGCAGCATAAAGAAGAGGAGCGTGCGGCAGGAAGAAGCTTTGCTGAAAACAGGAATCCGCTCGTGAACCAGGCCCATGCCGAGAATCATTAGAAGGGACACGGGAGAAGGGCTGCGCCGTTCGCGGAGCGTATGGGCTGCAGCCCTGCTTGTGCTTGTAGTGCTCGCTGTCGGGACCGCAAAGGTGCAGCTGATGCCCGACAAGCGTATAGTTCAGCAGTCGCAGAAGCAGTACTGGGCAAATATCTCGGTAAGTGCGACGCGCGGAAGAATAGAGGACAGGAGGGGGGTACCGCTGGCTATATCGGTGCCCTCCAAAAGTTTTTTTATTGATCCCAAGTTCTGGAGCCCGGCAAGCGCGGATGTCCTTAAGGGGACGTTCGGAGCTTCCGTGGCGCAGAAGTTCTCAAAAGAGCTGCCGGGGCGCTTCCACTGGGTCGCCCGCAACATGCCTGCAGAACGCGCCCTTGCCCTTGAAAGGATGAAGGTCCCCGGGCTTTATACGATCACCGAAAGAAAACGTATTTATCCGCATGATTCTCTTGCTTTCCATCTGCTGGGTTTCTGCGACATAGATGAATACGGACAGGCCGGCGTTGAACTGGAGTGGAACCATATACTCTATTCCCCGCCGCGCACCCGTTTCCTTACAAGGGACTCCAAAGGCTCTGCCACCGATATATTGGGCGGCGGGGCTGATGCTGTAAAGGATACGGCGGGTTCCATCAGGCTTACCATAGACTCCCGTGTGCAGCAGATGCTTGAGCTGCGTCTTGCCGCCGGCGCAAAGGAAGCAAATGCGGCCTGGGCGGCGGGCGTCTGCGTAGATCCTTACACCGGGGAGATAATAGCTATAGCAAGCTATCCGACAATAAACCCGAACAACAGGAACAACCTTAAATTTGTCAACGCGGTGCGCAACAATGCCGTGGGACGCGTGTTCGAACCGGGATCGATATTCAAACCGATCACGATGTCGATAGCGCTTGAAAGCGGAGCAACGTCGCGCAGCAAGACATATTTCTGCCGCGGCACGATGAACCTTTTCGACAAGACGATGAGCGACGTCAATAAGAAAGCGCACGGCACGCAGGATCTCACGCACGTACTTATGAACTCCTGCAATATAGCGATGTCGCTTATGTCGATGTCTGTCAACAGGTATCAGGCTTACGGCATGCTGAGGCAGTTCGGCTTCGGAGAAAAGACTGAGGTCGAAATAGCGGGAGAGGAAGCCGGGCTTATAAAGGAACCGGAGGAGTGGCTCGGAACGGTCACCGCGAACGTCTTCATCGGACAGGGTATAGCCGTTACGCCGCTTCAGGTGGTAATGGCGATAGCAAGCATAGCAAACGGCGGCAAGCTGCTTAAGCCGTACGTGGTGGCCGAAGTCCGCGATCACGCGGGTAAGGTCATACATAAGGGGACGAGGCGCGTGCGCTACAACGTTATGTCGGAGTCGACCGCGGCGTTCCTCCGTCAGGCTATGACAAAGGTCGTTTCTGAGGGCGGAGGAAAGCAGGCAAGATCCGAAAAGGTAGCGATCGCAGGCAAAACAGGCACCGCGCAGGTCGCTATGTCCGGAAAATACAACAAGGGGCAGTACGTGGCCTCCTTTACCGGCTTCTGGCCGGCGGAGAAGCCGCAGTATGTGATGCTGATAAGCATAGGGGAACCCAAAGGGGCGCGTTACTACGGCGGACAGATCGCCGCCCCTATATTCAAGTCTATAGTGGAAGATATACTCCAGATCCCGAGAGAAAAGATATAGCGGTCAAATTCAGATAAACTGGCAGAGAGGTGTTTTTTATGAAGCTGAATAAACTGCTCCGCGCACTTGATAAGAGCGCGCTCGAACACAGAGTATACATACCGCACGGAGTCTGCGCGGACGATATAGAACTGTCCGATCTGGTGTGCGACAGCAGGAAGGCTGGAAACGGCGTGATCTTTGCCGCGACCAAAGGCGGGCATGTCGATGCCCATGATTTTATACCGAAGGCGGCGGAAGCCGGTACGCCCGTTGCGCTCTGTGAACGTGCGTCTGAGGTCGAGATACCTCAGATCATATGCCCGGATGTGCGCGCCGCGATGGGATATGTGGCGTCGGTACTTTACGGGGAACCGTCGAAAAAGATGACGATGATCGCTCTTACCGGCACCAACTGCAAGACCACTTCGACATTTATGACTCAGGATATAATGAACGCGGCCGGAGTGAAGTGCGGCCTGATAGGGACTATCCAGTACGACGACGGCAGGGATATCGAGGAAGCCGAGCATACGACGCCGGAAGGGTGCGACATCCAGAGGCTTCTTGCGAGGATGGCGGCCAACGGCTGCGGCGCCTGTGTGATGGAAGCCTCGTCGCACTCCATCGTTCAGGGCAGGATAAACGGCCTGTGCTACGACCGCGCGGGCTTTACCAACCTGACGCCGGAACATCTTGATTTTCACGGGGACATGGAGCATTACTTCTCTGCCAAAAAGAAGCTCTTTGACTCCTATATGAAAAACAACTGGAAAGCCTGCATCAACATAGATGATGAATACGGCCGCCGCCTCAGCAGAGAGTGCGGCAGGAGGGCCGTGACCTACAGCGTTTCTGACGAAAGCGCGGATTTTTTCGCGTCCGTAAAGGGCATAACCGCGGACGGACTCGAGCTTGAGGTAAAGACGCCGGAGTCTCAGAAGAAAGAGCGCACAACGCTGCCGCTGTTTGGCACATATAACGTTTCGAACGCGCTCCAGGCCCTTTCTCTTTCCTGGTCCGTAGGAGTGTCGGCCCATACAGCGCTCTCGGCCCTTGCCGGCATGAGGCAGGTCCCCGGGCGTCTTGAGCGCTATCGTTTCGACAACGGTGTTTACTGCGTGATAGATTTCGCGCACACTGACGACGGCATGGAAAAAGCCTTAAGCGCGGTGCGCCCGATCTGCAAAGGAAAGCTTATCGTGGTCTTCGGTGCGGGCGGCGACAGGGACCGCGCCAAACGCCCGAGGATGGGCGAAGTCGCGTCGCGTATAGGAGACTTTGTCGTAGTCACGTCGGATAACCCCAGAAGCGAAGAACCGCTCGCGATAATGGCAGATATAGAACCCGGAGTAAAAAAACATGAGAGGCCGTATGTAATGATATCGGACCGCAGAAGCGCTGTTTACGACGCGCTCGACCGCGCGAAGGAGAATGATATCGTCGTGATCGCGGGACGCGGCCCGGAAACGCATCAGATACTGAAGGACGGGCCGATCAAGCTTGTGGACAAGGAAATAATGGCCGACTGGTGCGCTCTGCGCGGAAGGAAGGTACTTTGATGCCGTTCTTTTCCGCTTCCGAAGGCGCTGCATTATGCGGAGGGCGGCTTGCGGGGCCCGACAGGGAAGTTTCTTCGCAGTGGGCATGCGACAGCCGTGAAGTCCTGCGTGACGGCGCGTTTGCCGCGCTTAAGGGGGCCTCTACCGACGGCCATCTTTATATAGCGGGCGCCGCGGAGGCAGGTGCAAAGCTGATGCTGGTCAGTGAGGATGAGCTTGAGAGACAGGGGCTTGCCCAAAAATACCGCGATATCTCTTTCATAGCCGTTAAGGATACGGAAGCGGCGCTCTGCCGCCTTGCGCGCGAATATCTGCGCCGCACGGGGCCTGAAACGGTCGCTATAACAGGAAGCGTAGGCAAGACCACGACTCGTGAACTCACCTCGGCTGCTCTCAGACAGCGCTTTCGTGTGCACAGCGCGGTAAGGAGCTTCAACACGCTGATAGGATGCAGTCTTACGATTCTTGCTATGCCGGCGGACACTCAGGTGCTGGTGCTTGAACTCGGCACCAACCATTTCGGTGAGATAGCGGAGATGGTTGAGAGCTTCCCGCCGGAACTTGCCGTGATAACAGAGGTCGCGCCCTGTCACCTTGAGGGCTTCGGTACCGTTGAAGGCGTGCTGCGCGCAAAAACGGAGATCTGCGGCAGCAGAAATTTAAAAACTGTTATTTATAACTGTGACAACGAACTTCTGAAAAACTATTTTGCACAGGATAAGATAGATATAGCGGCGGTGTCGGTAGGGCACTGCGGCTGCGCCGGTTTTAAGATCGGAAATACTGCCGTGGAGCTTACCGAAAACGGGCCCCGGACAGAGACCGAGGTAACGGTCGAAGGCAGGACATACAGGCTTTCCAGCCCGCTTTTCGGCATACAGCATGCGTACAATATGGCATATGCCTTTGCCGCCGAGATAAAGCTGGGGCTTGGACCGGAAGAAGCCGCGGCAGGCATTGCCGGCACGAAAGCCCTTTCGGGACGCGGCGTCTGCCGCCGCACAGCTTTCCGCGGATGGCTCATCGATGAAGCTTACAACGCAAATCCGCTCTCGATGCACGCAGCGATCGCAAACACAAGAGCGTCGGCCGAAAGGCTCGGGCTGCGCCGCTGCGCGATACTGGGCGGGATGAGGGAGCTTGGCGAAAGCAGTGATCTCTGGCATGTCAGGATACTCGCCGAGCTTGGCGACTTCGACGAAGTACTGCTGCTTGGCAGCGAATGGAAAGCCTGCGGAGAGCTGCCGGCCAATACAAGACTTTTCTCTTCACGGGAAGAGCTTTTGTCTGCGGCAGCGTCACTGCAGCGCGATGATTCTGTGATACTTGTCAAGGGCTCGAATTCATACGGTCTGAAGCATGTAGCGGGAGTTATACCGGAGATCTGAGATGCTGCTGCCGTTTACCGTCGTTCTGATTTTCTCGTTCTGCGCTGAGGTCGTCCTGCAAAGAGGATGGATAACCGTTATGAAGCGCATGAAAATGGAACAGGTCACCAAGCTGTACGGTCCGGCCTGGCACGAGAAAACGAAGATGGGCACGCCTACGATGGGCGGAGTGGTATTTATTCCGGTGCTTGTGCTCTCTCTGCCGCTTATCATGTTCTGGGGCAGAGGACATTCGCTCTCAGACGCGGTCCGCATACTGCTTTATCCTGTGCTGGCGGCTGCCGTCGGCTTTATTGACGACTGGCTCAAATACACCCGCCATTCCAGCGACGGTCTGACGAGCCTGAAAAAGCTTGCGCTGCAGATAGCGGTCACGCTGCCATGGGCTCTGTGGGTGTCCAGGCCGCCTTATGAGCTGATGCCGTGGCTGCGTCTGCCGTATCCGGTATATGCCTTGGCCGTTACGTTTATAGGCGTTGGCCTGCAGAACGCGGTAAATGTGACCGACGGCCTGGATGGTCTTGCGGCCGGCTGTTCGCTGATATCGTTCATTGCCGCACTGATCTTCCTGCCAAGGTCGCCGCTCACAGCGCTCACGGTCGCCTGCGCATGCGGCATATGCCTCGGTTTTTTATGGCACAACGCAAATCCGGCGTCGGTCTTCATGGGGGACGTAGGGGCCCATTTTCTGGCGGGCTATATGCTCTCGCTCTGCATAAATTCGGGCCTGCTGATAATGGTGATACCTATCTGCTTCATCTTCGGGGCGGAGATCTTTTCCGTTACGCTGCAGATATTCGCAATACGCAGGCTGCACAGGAAGATATTTCTGATGAGCCCGCTGCACCACCATTTTGAGATGCTCGGATGGAAGGAGACTCAGATAGTTTCCCGCTTTTATATAGCGCATATGATTGGGATCTGTGTTCTTTCCGTTTTGCTGTTTTATCTGATGACGCGGCATTAATGTTTTTGCAATAGATCGAATTTTCGCAGGAAAGCTGTTGATCGATATGAATGAAGAAAGCAGTCTCAAAGGAAGGAAAATTACGGTCGTTGGCGCCGGAGTGAGCGGAAGGGCGCTGGCGGAGCTGGCAACCGATATGGGGGCGGAGGTCTTCGTATCTGAAAAGAAAGAGATAGCGCCTGATGCTTTGAAGCTCTTTGCCGAAAAGAATATAGCATGGGAAGCTGGCGGGAATACCGCCCGCGCACTTGACGCCGATGAGATCGTCGTAAGCTCCGGTGTATCGCCGGAGGTGCCGATACTCGCGGAAGCCCGCGAAAAGGGCATAAAGATAACCGGGGAGCTTGATTTTGTTCATCCGTACCTCGACAGCATCGTGATAGGCGTCACAGGCAGCAACGGGAAGACGACCACGACGTCGATGATAGGCTATTACCTGGAACGTATGGGCTGTTCCGTGATGACCGGCGGGAATATCGGAAACGCCGTGGCCAAAGCGGCGAATAAAGTTTTTGATTTCATAGTGCTGGAACTGTCCAGCTTCCAGCTCTACTGGGCCAAAGATTTCATGTGCGACATCGCCGTCGTCACAAACCTGGCTCCCGACCATATCGACTGGCACGGCTCCTATGAGAACTACGTTGCGGCCAAGGCGAATCTGATAAGCTGCGTTGCCCCGGGAGGAGCCGCGATATATCAGAAACGCGATGAAGAGGCGCTGAAGATAAGGGAGGATATAAACAAATTCCCGCTCTTCTGGGGCGAAGAGGATCCTCATGTGAAGGGCATATACCTTGACGAAGGCGTACGCGCTGCCTGGATCAACGGCGGCGGCTGCCGCATGAAAAAGAAGCTTTTCCTTTTTGAGAACATAAAGCTCCTTGGAAAGCATAACCTGGAAAACGCCGCGATGGCTCTCAGCATCCCCGCTCTGCTCAATCTGGGCGATGTTCCCGAAGATGTCATATCCTCATATGTTCCGCCGGCACACCGCTGTGCTTTTGCGGGCAAGGTAAAGGACATAACGTTCGTCGATGATTCAAAGGGCACCAACGTGGCTGCCTCCGTAACGGCTATGACCTCTCTTTCGGGGCGTAAAGTGATAATCCTCGGAGGACAGGGCAAGGGTGAGGATTACGCGCCTCTTGCGGAAGCCGTCAGGGAAAATACGAGCGCTGCCGTGATACTGGGTTCGGAAAAAGAAAAAATAGCGGCGGCTCTTACCGCGGCAGGGTTTACGGCCTTTAAGCTGGTATCTGATATGCCTGAGGCGGTAAATACCGCCTATTCGCTGGCGGAAGCCGGTGATACGGTGCTTCTTTCGCCCGCCTGTACGAGCTGGGATATGTATAAGAGCTACAAGGTAAGAGGAGAGCATTTCTGCGAGATAGTAAAGGAAATAATAGAGAGAGAAAGTAAATGACCGAACGAAACGAACCGGAAGCAAAGGAAAGGGGATATAAGGCCAACCCGTTTATCTGGGTCATCCCGCTTATACTGAGCGGGATAGGCATACTTATGATCACTTCCACTACGAGTCCCACCTCTTTCCAGTATACCGGCACCCCGTTCCAGATGGGCATAAAGCAGCTGAGATGGCTCGGTATAGCCATGTGCGGCATGCTGTTCGTCTATTGTGTGCCCATCCGGATATGGTACAGGTTTTCTTCCGTGCTTCTGATACTGATGTGGCTGCTGTCGTGGCTGCCGCTCTTCCCGGGAATCGGCGAGGCTATAGGCGGCGCGCGCAGATGGATACGACTGCCGGGGCTCGGGGTATCTCTGCAGCCCGGAGAGCTTTTGTGCCTTGCGGTCGCGCTGCATCTGGCGAAGCTGCTGTCGAGGAAGGCTGACCGGGACCCGATGAAGAGCTTCGCGCTGACCATTTTGCTCACGGGGCTGGCAGTGCTGCCGCTTCTTGCGCAGCCCGACCTCGGGACAACTATTCTGATCTTTACAGTGGCGATGGGCATGTATGTGGAAAAAGTAGGCTGGCGTTATCCTCTCTTTGTCGGCGGTTCGCTCGTTGCCGTCGCGCTGCCTCTTTTGATACTCTTTGAGCCTTATCGTATGAGGCGTCTTCTTGCCTGGCTGGACCCCTGGCGCGATCCGCTGAACAAAGGCTTCCAGGCGATACAGGGGCTTATAGCTTTCTCCAACGGAGGATTTTGGGGAAGCGGTCTCGGACACGGCTTCCAGAAACTTAATTATCTGCCCGCCGCCTATACTGACTTTATATACGCCGCTGTCGGCGAGGAACTCGGCTTTGCGGGGACCCTGTGCATACTGGGCCTCTTTGCCTTCTGGCTGCTGCAGACGCGGGGAAGCTATTTCAGAAGCAAAGATTCATTCAGGGCGACGCTTATATGGGGGATATCGCTTACGGTGGTGCTGCCGCTCGTCATTAATGTCGCGGGAGTGACCAAGATGATACCCCTTACCGGAATGCCTCTTCCGTTCGTAAGCTACGGAGGCACGTCTCTTGTGACTATGTGGGCCAGGGTAGGTCTTCTTCTGCGTCTCGAAAAAGACAGCTGGCTGGAAGAAGGGGAATTCGATGCCGGGTGATAAGCTGAGACTTCTTTTGGCGGCAGGCGGTACCGGCGGGCATATTTGGCCGGCTGTATCCTTCGGCAGATGGATAAAGCGCTGTCACCCCGAATGCGAAGTATCGTACGTATGCGGCTCAAGGCCGCTGGAACTTGAAATATACAAGGCTGCCGGCATATCGCCGGTCGTGCTGCCCGCGGAAGGTTCGCGGCTGTCCGGTTCCATCGTGCAGAAGTGCCGGCGGACGGCGCATCTGTTAGGCTCCTATGCGGCAGCGCGGCGCGAGATAGCGCGTTTCAGGCCGGATGCGGCGCTTCTATTCGGAGGCTATCTCTCCTTCCCGCTGATCGCGGCGTGCAGGGCGTCAAAAGTGCGCTGCGCGATGCATGAGCAGAACGCGCGCGCCGGCAAGGTGACGCGCTTCGCGGCTAAGCTGGGCCTTGAGATATACAGCGGAT
>JAEEYY010000201.1 GCA_016288355.1 Synergistes sp. | reverse complement strand
TGAGCCGGACTTCTCCGATGCGGGATACAGACAGCAGTTCACAAACCGCATGAAAGACCGTCTCAAATTCGTAAAGTCTCGCGACAGCGAAAAAGGCGGCATCGACAAACTTCCCGCGGACGCGCACGAGGCGATAGAAAAGGTCATCGACTCCCTCATGCTGCCGATACGCACGAAGTGGTAGGAAAGGGCATCAACTCCCTGAAGTATTAACGACCAAAAGATCCGGACAATTTGCGTTAATACAGAAACAGCGGGCCGTGCCATCCAGCGCGGCCCGCTGATTTTTCTTCCGCTGAGGCGCCGCGGGAATTTTAATCTTTTTCATTCCAGGCTATAGCCGACGCAATCATGCGGCAATACTCTTCTATCTCACTTCCCCTGCCCAGAAGCAGTATGTCTACGAAAACAGCATAAGCCAGAAAGAGCGTCACTATAAAGAAAACACGCAGAATATCCGGCCGCGAGATGAAAAGATACATAACCCCGCAGGGTATAAGCAGCATTGCCATAGTTTTGATGTTTGCCCTTTTTCCAAACCTGTCAGCGTTTATTGCAGCAGTAGTCATGATCAATTCCTCCATATACCTGTATTTGTTTCTCAGTGACACCATTCTCGTCCATGTATACTTTTTTGTCCAACACATAATCTTTTGTATGTATTACAATAATAATATTGTAACAAATGCGATAAATTAACAATCTTTATATTGGGGGCAGCAGACTATGAACCTGTTAAACATAGAATACTTCCTGGAAACGAGCAGAACACTGAACTTCACCAAAGCTGCGAAAAACCTCAATATCTCGCAGCAGGCCTTAAGCGCGCATATCGCCGCGCTGGAACGTGAAACGGAATCGGAGCTTTTCGAGCGCACCTCCCCGCTCTCGCTGACAGAGGCCGGGCGCCTCTTTAAAAGCTACGCGGAAAAATTCTCAAACGACTATGATTCCCTTATGCATGAGCTGAAAGACCTGAAAAACGACCGCCGCGGGACGATCTTCCTAAGCATCACACACACAAGGGGAAAGATTCTGCTTCCAAAGATACTGCCGCACTTTCAGCAGGAGTTCCCGCAGACAGAGATAAGAATATACGAGGCCAATAACGAAGAACTACAGCGCGCGATGCTGGAAGGGAAGCTTGAGCTGCTGGTATGCAGTATTCCCGTAAATTCTCCGAGCGTCGCCACAGAATATTTCTATACAGAAAGGACCGCGCTGCTGGTATCAAAAGAGCTGCTCGAAAAATATTTCGGGAATGAGGGAGAAGATGTAATTAAAAAGATTCAGGAAAGCTCAGATCTCTCGCCTTTGCGCAAGATGCCCTTCATGCTTCCGCACAAAGGAGACATAATGCGCGCTGTAGCCGAAGAACTGACCGCAAAGGCCGGATTCACCCCAAAGATAACTGTCGAATCAGTTAACACAGAAACTCTTCTGGAAATGGCCGTGAGAGGAATGGGGATCACATTCTACCCGAGGACATATCTGGAATATGAAAGGGGCGCAGACCTTCAGAAAAACCTGCGCATAGTTCCTCTCAACGACCCGTGTGCGGAATACTCTATAGGCTTCTGCTGGCTGAGAGACAGATACCTCTCTTTCGCAGCAAGAGAATTTATAAGAATAGCAAAAGAAAATATCCGGCGCTGAGTACGGCCTTTATCGGCGGCTCACCGCGCCTGAGAGCGCCTCAGTTTCCCCTGAACAGGAAGAATACGGCTCCTGTCATGCAGAGAGCGGCCCAAAGATAATTCAGCGACAGCTTCTCTTTCATGACAAATACGGAAAATCCGGCAAATACGGTCATCGTTATGACTTCCTGCATTATTTTGAGCTGCGGCAGAGTGTAGACAAGGTGTCCCATACGGTTTGCCGGCACCTGAAAGCAGTATTCAAAAAAGGCTATGAACCAGCTTAAAATTATCGCGATAAAGACTGGCCGGGACGCAACATATTTCAGGTGACCGTACCATGCGTATGTCATAAAGATATTGGAAATAAACAGAAGCGCTATCGGACAAAAATATCTCAGCATCACTTACACCTCTTAACAGAGCGTCATGATTTTTAGCCGGGCGACAGAGACGCACACAGGCACAGATACGCAGTATATAATAAAACCGTTCTTTTCGAAAGCGCATGTTGTCATAATACCGTTTTTTATACCTTCAGTTTAATGAAATGTCAGTCTTGACTAACCGGAGGGTTTTAATTTAAAATACCCGCCAATTGAACATGGATCAGGCGACACCGTAATGCAGTACTTTATGATCCCTCTGATGCTTTGCGGCGTGCGGCTGGGCCGGGGCGATGCCCGGCAGCGGACGGCTCATTTTAATGCGGTCCGCGGGACCGTCAAAAACGATTCTGCGGGCCGCATTTTTGTATTCTTTTGCGCCGCGCCATGGGGAGAGAAAAATGAACGAAATAAGCGAAAAGTATCATGGGCTTGATGAAAGCGAAGTAATAAGGCTGCGCGCAAAGTACGGCAGAAATATCTACGGCAGCGGCCAAAAAGACGGGACCCTCAAAAAACTTCTCAAATCATTTTCAGAACCGGTATTCCTGCTGCTGACAGGTGCGGCATGCCTCTACTTCCTGCTCGGGGAAGCGCGCGACGGCGCGGTGATGCTGCTTTTCGTCATCGTCATGAGCACGATAAACATCTATCAGGAATGGAAGACGGATAAAACACTTGAGACTCTGAAATCCCTTTCCTCGCCGAAAGTCACCGCAAAACGCGGCGGGTACACTGTTGAGATTCCTTCCGAAGATCTGGTGCCGGGAGACATAATAATAATATCCGAAGGCGAACGCGTCTCCGCCGACGGAGAGCTTCTTGAAAACGACGGCTTCGGCGCAGACGAATCCGTCCTCACCGGAGAGGCGGATATAGTCTGGAAGTGCTGTGCCCCTGCGCCCGGCATCGGCGGAGTCTGGAGGACCGACCGCTGCTATGCGGGAACGAGCGCCGTCGCAGGGCGCGCCGTCGTACGTGTTATGGACACCGGCAACAATACCGAGTACGGCAAGATAGCCTCCGACGTAGAACAGGCGCCGGACCGCCCCACGCCTCTCGAAAAACAAACGCGCCGCCTGATACGCGACTGCTCCGTGCTGAGCACGATCATGCTGATACTGGTCATAGCTGCGACTTACTGCCGCGGCAGCAGTCTTATCGATTCGATACTTGCCGGAGTTACCATAGCAATGGCAACGATACCTGAGGAGTTCCCGGTGGTACTTACGGTATTTCTTGCGCTCGGCGCATGGCGGCTCGCCAAGCAGAGCGTGCTGATTCGACGGATCCCCTCGGTGGAAACGCTCGGTGCGGTAACAGTCCTCTGCGTAGACAAGACCGGCACGCTGACGGAAAACCGCATGTCGCTGAAAGAGTTCGTCCCGCTCTGCGGCAATTCCGTAAAAAAACTTGCCGAGTTTTCCGTGCTGGCATCCGAAACAGATCCTTACGACCCGATGGAACGCGCGGTGCTTGACGAAGCGCTGAAAATAAAAATAGACGTATCGATGCTGCAGGGACAGCGCCTGCTTCATGAATACCCCTTCTCATCCGAATCCAGGATGATGTGCCATGTCTGGTCATACAGAGGAAAGACGACC
>JAEEYY010000019.1 GCA_016288355.1 Synergistes sp. | reverse complement strand
CTTCAAGCGGCATTGCTCTTACCATCGATATATATTCATAGACACATCTGACAAGCGCCGGCTCGTTCGGCTTTCCTCTGTGTCCCTGCGGGGCCAGGTACGGTGAATCGGTCTCGCAGAGGATCCTGTCAAGCGGGATATCTGCCGCTGTCTCTCGCAGGGCCCTGTGAGAAGGGTATGTAACAGGACCGGCGAAGGAGATGTAAAAGCCCATTTCAAGAGCCTGCGCCGCTTCGCCTGAAGTGCCTGAAAAGCAGTGTATAACACCGCCGTTCTTACCTGCGCCGCATTCGCGCATTATGGAAAAAAGATCCGCTGCCGCATCTCCCTGCGACTTATCTTTAGCGTCACGGACATGTATAACGATCGGCAAAGCGATTTTCTTTGCCAGTTCTATCTGCTCGGCGAACACGCGGCGCTGGACGTCCCTGGGGGAGTGGTCGTAGAAGTAGTCAAGACCGATCTCTCCTATAGCAAGCACCCTTTTGTTTTTAGCGATGCTTTCTATCTCAGAAAGATAATCCGCTGAAACGTTTTCTGCCTCGTGAGGGTGGACTCCGGCAAGAGCGTATATTTCCGGGTCCTCCGTCTGTTCAGACGCAAGGGCTGCCGCCTCGCGGCTTGAAGCAACATCGGCGGAGGCGAAGATCATTCGTTTGACGTCGTTTGCCTTCGCGTTTGCAAACAGCGTTTCCAGCCCGTCAGGGAAGTATTCTTTGTTCAGATGGCAGTGTGTATCGGTAAGAAACATGTTTCAGCCTCCTGTTCCGGCAAAAACGCACGGCTCATATTATCATGGCATAATTATACATCCGCGCCGGACAAGAGGACCCCGCTGCCCCAGGCAGTGAGCCGCGGCATGAAGCGCCGAAAAAAACTTGCCGATATCGGATAAATGATTTGACGTATGGGATTAAATGTCGTAAAATACTGCCTTGTGGAAGGGAGTTGACGCGCCATGTCTATCAAAATCAATTTGGAAGACTGCATCGGCTGCGGTGTGTGCGCGGAACTTTCTCCGGAGAATTTCAAGCTGGATGAAGCAAAAGGTACGTCGACGGTAATAAGCCAGGACGTAACTCCTTCCGCAAAAGAAGCGGCCGACAGCTGCCCGGTATCCGCGATAACGGTCACGGAATAAGCAGCAAGCGCCGAACCACGGGCCCATAGCTCAATTGGTTAGAGCTCCCGGCTCATAACCGGATGGTTTCAGGTTCGATTCCTGATGGGCCCACCACCGACAAAAATCCCGGCTTTTACAGCCGGGTTTTTTATTTTTTGCCGAAGTCCCTCATAAGAGCCCCGACAAGCGATGGTATCCCGCAGCCCGCGACCAAAGCCATAAGGGCGTTCCTGTCCCACTCTACGTACGACAGAAGCGCAGTTAAAACGGCAGCCTGTAAAATATCCAGCAGTATTCTGGCTTTTCTGTCCATATTTATCTGATAAAAGAAGAAGGAAAGCGGGGAAGAGCCCCTTCCCGTTCATCTGTTATCACTTTTCACTTCCTTCCCGGGAGGATGCCCGTGCCCTTTATATGGATATTATAACGAAAAGAGGGAGAAGATGGACTTCTCCCTCTGCACATATACGATCTGTAACGCAGAAGCGGCTTATCCCTGCGATGGGATGTCTGCGGCCGAAGTGAGGTATCTCGGTATTTCGTTCACCGTTTCCTTCGCCGCCGCTAATTCTCATCTCCCGGTTTGGCTCTCAGAAACGCCATTGCTTCCGCAATGCCGGCCGCCACCTCCGGGTCGACTTCCTCTTCTTCATCCCGGACTCCGAACTCCTCCAGCCAGTTCTTTGACAGAATCGGTTTCAGATCAGACCATATCATGTCAGGATTTTCCCCGGGGTAAGTTTCAGCCTTTATCTCCGCCATTGCAATGGAAGCCGCGGCCTCCGCCCATTCCGCCAGTCCCTTCGGGTCCTGCTTCTTCCTCCGTGCGTACTCCTTCGGGGCTCCGTCTCTCATCATGCACAGTATGTCATACTTTACCTGTTCCTTAGTCGGCATGTTTTTTTCGTCTCCTTTTTGTGTATTAGCAAAACGTTATCGTATTTTGTCTTATAACCTATACACTGTCAAGAGAATCTTTTTTCCCATCGGCCTGCCGCAGGGAAGAAGGCCTCTTCCCGATACCGGCAAATAGCGAAATACAGTCATCTGTACGTGTTGTTATCAGTACATGGTGTGCCGATATGCAAAGGAACGAGGAAGCCGGATAGTCCCTGCAGTATATCTTCTGATAAAATACAGGAAAGACCCCGGTCGGCTTTCCCGTTGGTCCGGTCTGCCTGCCATTTTGGCCGCGCCGGAGAAAGAAAGCCGGTCGGGGTCGGCTATTTCAGTCGCTCAAGATCTTCTGGGAGAAAACGTGTCCTGAAGAACATACAAAAGCGTTGAGTTCGCCTGCCTGTCAGGACAGACTTATGTATTTAAACTGTGAATAAGCTGCTTGATGAGCTGCCGCACGGGCAATTGGAGCCCGGTTTCGTCGGCCCGTTAAGCAGCCTTTTTGTATTTATAAAAAGTAAGCTGTCTTTAGACAGACGTCTGAGACACAAACTGAACTGTTTTGCACAAATGATGCGGATATCAGTTTTATTCCTGCCGTATATTTTCTGATAGAATACAAGAAGATCCCGATCGGCTTTCTCCTTGCTCCGGTTTATCGGCCTTAGGGCAGGTCCCGGTGAAAGAAAGCCGGTCGGGGTCGGCTGTAAAACACACTGTTCATTTAGTTATTCTTTTCCTTTTGAAGTATTTGATGATCTCCCACCAGAATGTAGCGCATGACGCGGTGATTACGGCGGCCGCAAAGCCGGTCAGTGAAAGCGGACGCAGCTTTGACGCGCCTGATGCCTGAGGCAGCACGGCGCATGCCGTGAGGCAGAGCAGCACGCCTATATTGACCGTCCAGGCAAGTATGTCCGCGGTCCTGTCCCCGGAGGAAAACGCGGGGGCCGTATCGGAGCGGTTGACATAGACGAGGAAGAGGTTTGAAAGGACCAGCACGGTAAGGAAGAATGTCCTTGCATATTCCGCGCTGCCTGTTTTCAGCGCCGCGCAGTAGGAGCCGAAGGCAGCCGCGAATATTACGGCTCCCTGTATTATAGCTTTGCCGAGCAGCCCGGCTGTGATCATAGGCGAGCTTGCCGGGCGCGGAGGGCGGTTCATTATGCCGCGCTCTTCCGGCTGCCGTTCGAAAACTATCGAGCATGTCGGGTCGATGATAAGCTCAAGCAGCGCCACGTGGATCGGCGCAAGGACAGCCGGCAGCCCCAAAAGCGGCGCGGCAAGCGCGGAAAGCGCTATAGGTATATGTATGACCAGTATATATTCCATAGCTTTTCTTATATTGTCGTAGATATGGCGCCCGCGGCGGATAGTGCTTACGATGGTGGAGAAGTCATCGTCGAGCAGCACCATGTCGGCGGCCTCGCGCGCTACGTCCGTTCCGCGCTCTCCCATTGCTATGCCAATATCCGCGTATTTGAGGGCAGGCGCGTCGTTGACGCCGTCGCCTGTCATCGCAACTATCTCACCGCGCTCGCGCAGCGCGCTTACGATGCGCATTTTCCCTCTGGGCATGATCCTGTAAAATATCGTGACGTCCCCTAATTTTTCCGCAAGCTCGGAGTCGTTCATATTTTCAAGCTCGTCGCCGCTTATCATCACATGCTCGCGCTCTTCGCAGCCGAGCCCGATCTCGTGCGCTATGCGGTGGGCCGTCATGCTGCTGTCACCGGTTATCATAACGACGCGCACTCCGGCGCTTCCGCATGCTTTTATCGATTCCGCGACGTTCCTGCGCGGAGGACCGGCAAACGCGGCAAGACCTGCAAGACGAAAACGGCATT
>JAEEYY010000200.1 GCA_016288355.1 Synergistes sp. | reverse complement strand
GGCGGAGGCGATCAACGCCGCGCTGTCTCTCCTTGGGGAAAGGCTGGGCGCGAGCCGCGCATACATAGGCGAAAACTCGCCCGATTTTACCTGGAGCCGCAGGACCTTTGAATGGTGCGCCGAGGGAGTAAGCTCACAGAAGAGCATGCTGCGCCATTTCAGCTACGTCCGAAACGAAAAAGGCGAAAACATCTATCTGAAAAGCTTCAACGACAAGGGCTTTTTCATCTGCACAGACCCCTCCGCCCTCCCCGGCGAGGCTGGGCGCATAATCGTAGAAAGCGGCGTGAACGCCTTTTTCCAGTACGTTTTGTACGAGGGCAGCATTTTCCGCGGCTTTATAGGCTTTGATTTCGGCAGGAGCGAGGCTTTTCCTGCCGAGGCGGATATCTATGCCCTCGCGTGGGTCCTCAAGCTCGTGGGGATGTACCTCATCAAGTCCAGGAAGGGCGAAGAGGCGGAGTTTTCCGTCGATTTCGTCGCCGCGCTCGATACGAGTCCCACGCTCACCGCTCTCATAGACCCTTTCAGCTACGAGGTGGTATACTCCAACCATATCATGCGCGCCTTCACTCGCGAGGACTGCAATGGCATGCCCTGCTATCTCGCCTTTCGCGGGCAAAACAGCGGCTGCGAGCTCTGCCCCATAAATAAGCTTATTTACGAAAACAACAACGAATCCGTCGAGCTGACGGTAGGCGACAAATGGCTTCTCGCGCAGGCTTCGCGCATACGCTGGAGCGGCAGGGACCTCGTCATGATAACTGCGGCGGACATCACCGTTCAGAAGAACGCGGAGCTTGAGCTTCGCGAGCGCAACGCCGAAAACGCCATCGTTATTGAGCAGAGCGGAAAATCGCTCATGCGCTATGACATCAAGCGCGACGAGCTTTTAAACTACGGCAACGTCGTGGAGCTTTATCATATCGACCGCGTGATACCCAACCTTCGCAAGGCGATCCTGAATTTCCCCTCCTTCAAGGTCCTTTCGCCGCAGCCGCTGCTTGATTTCGTAGAACTCATGCGCAGCGGCGCAGAGACTGGCAGCGCGAACATAGAGCTCATCATAAACGGCGAGCACCGCTGGTTCCATTCCGATTTTACGACGATTTTCGACGCCGAGGGCAAGCCCTCGCACAGCATGATTTCCTCCGAGGATATCAGCGACCGCATTCAGAAGGAACTCGCGCTCGAAAAGATGCAGAACGACCTTACTATGCGCCGCAACAGCAGCACGCTCTACGTCGAGGCGAACCTCACAAACGACCGCGTCGAGCTTATTGAAGGCACCGGCAAGGAGTTTGTAAACGGCAGCGCGGAAACCTCCACTATAGACGAACTTACCGACAGCCTTCTTTTCCTCATCTACGTCGAGGACAGGGAGGGCTACAGGGAATTTTTCAACAGCCAGAGACTCAACGCCCTCTATTCCGTAGACGTTTTTGAGGACGCCATAGATTTCCGCGTTATCACGGGCGATATCATCCGCTGGATGCGCGCCTCGATACAGATGGTGCGTTCTCCGTATTCCGAGGATATCAAGCTCTTCGTTGTCGTTACGAACACGGACAAGGAGCACCGCGAGAAGGAGCGCCTTGAAAACCTCGCCTATCACGATTCGCTCACCGGAGTTCTGAACAGAGAAGCCACGGAGGATCGCATCCGCTCGCGCATAAAGTTTTATGAGCCCGGCAAAAGCAGCGCCATGTTCATCATCGACCTTGACGATTTCAAAAACGTAAACGACACCAAGGGCCACGTCGCCGGAGACATGGCGCTCACCGAGGTCGCCGCGATTCTGATGGACGTTTTCGACAAGGCGAAAAACAGCATCGTCGGCAGAATAGGCGGAGACGAGTTCATGGCCTTCGTTCCGAGCTGCACCGAGGACGAAGCGGAGGCGTTTGCGCAGCGCATTGTCAGCGAGGTGCAGATCTCCATCGGCAACTATATCGTCACGACGAGCGTCGGCGTAAACGTCGCGGCGAATGAAACGGCAGAGTTCGGCTCGATGTACCTTCTTGCCGACGAAGCGCTCTATCGCTCGAAAAACGCCGGAAAGAGCAAGTATTCCGTCTCCTTCGGGGAGGCTTCCTCCGCCGTTAAGGGCGGCGCCGAGGAAAAGGCGCCGGAGGATCCCACGTTTGCCTCGGTTCAGCTGAAAACTCTCATGGAGCAGATGGACGGCGGCATCGTCCTTGCAAACATCGGGGAAAGCATAAAAATAAGCTACATAAGCCCGAGCTTTTTCCGCGCAATGCACATAGAGGCCGAGGCAAGCAACCCCTACGATGCGATAATAAATCACATCCACCCCGAAGACTGGGTAAGCATAAAGAGCAAGCTCATGAATATGAAGCCCGGCGAAAACTGCGACGCGGTTTACCGCGTGGCTGACCGCATCAACATGTGGCACCATCTGCGCGTTTCCTGCATCGGGCGAAACGAGGACGGCTCGCGCAGCATCCTCGCCATCGTCACGGACGTTACGGAGCTGAAGCGCACCGAGCAGAAGCTTCGCTTTGCCGAGGAAAAGTACAGGATCGCCGCGAAGCAGATGGGCGGGTTCATCTGGGAAGTCGACATCTACACGAACGAGCTTTTCGTTACGCCGGAGCTTACGGAGTTTTTCGGCGCGAACAAGACGAATATCCATAGAATCGGCGAGGGCAAAATCTCCAAGAAAATAGCCGCCACCGCGGAATCCGAGCTTGAGCTCAAGCGTATGCTGAACGACATACAAACCGGCGTTGAGGGCAGGGTCTACACCATGCTCGTCCGCGCGGCGAAGGGCAAGGAGCTCTGGATAAAGGCGAATTTCAGCCTTCTGCGCGACGCTGAGGGCGCGGCTTACCGCGCAATCGGCGTTATAGAAAGCCTCACGAACCTCGATTCCGACATACGCACCTATCAGGAAGAGCTGCGTTTCATGGAGCTCGTCCACCCCTATATCAGCGGCGAGCTGCGCGTGGATTTCAGCACCGGCGCGATAGAAAAGTGCTCGCTGGACTTCACGGATTTCTGCGCGGACACGCTGGGCGAGTTTTTGGAGCGCTGCGGCGAGCTCTTCGCGAGCCAGCATGAGGCGGCGCGGTTTAAAAAATTCATCGATCAGGAGCGCATCACCGCCGAATACCGCCATGGTCGCGGCTGGATCTACGACAACTTCGTCTTTGCTCTTGCCGGCGGCAAGAAGCAGATTTTAAGCGTTATAATCCACCTTATCCGCCGCGCCAGCAGCGGAAGCGTCATGGGTTTCTTCTATATCCGCCGCGTAAACACGATGAACAGCACGAAGTTTTCGCAGGAGGAATGCGACAGCGCGACGATGCTCTGTTCGCGCGAAACGCTTCTCAGCGAAGCGCCCCTTTTCATAAACAGCCTCGGTCCCGGAGAGCACGCCATCTTTTCGATATTCGAGCTTGCCAACATGGACAAAATCAAGACCATGCGCGGGCTCCAGACGGCGCAGCACATCATGTATACCGCGGGGCGCATCTGCCGCTTCGCTCTTGAGGGCGACGGCATAACCGCCGCTCTCGGAGAAAACCGCATCGCCGTTCTGAAAAGCAGCTCGGACACCACCGAGGGCGACTATGAAAACGAGGAGCTTGCAAGGCAGCTTCTTGAAAGGGTTCTCACGCAGACGCTCGTGGATATCCCCGTTGAAATAGGCGGCGCTTTCGCCTCCGCCATTCCGGGCGAGATGTCCTTTAGCGAGCTTGTCCGCTGCGCCCAGCTCGCCTGCGCCGCCATGCGCCAGATGCCAAAGCGCCGCATGGGGCGGTATATTTCCCTTGCGGAGGCAAGCCGCAGCTATTCGCTGGACTCCGCCGAAAATCAGCCGAACGACAAAAGCCGCATAGTCGTAATATCCGACAACCCCGAGTTCCTCGACATGGTCTGGTCG
>JAEEYY010000199.1 GCA_016288355.1 Synergistes sp. | reverse complement strand
GACCACGTCGCAGAGGACATGGAGTCTCCTGTAATCGCAGCGGACCTCGAAAAACGCGGTGGACATATCGGGGACAGCGACCATGTCGGAATCGCTGACCTTCGCGTAGCCGTAGTTAGACGCGTCGAAGCCGATGCCGTCATTCAATATCTTCTCAGAAACGTAACCCTTAGGCAGGGCGACGCTCCTGATATTGCCAGTAATATCAACCATAAGGAAATTGAGGTAATCGGCCTCATTTATTTTGCCGTTATAACGCTCCAGCTGCATAAACGCACTCCCCCACAATGTAAAATAGCCGGTCCTGCAATGGCGTTATGTCATTATAAACAGGCTGTGCCGACATTTCCGCTGCTCCATGCCGCGCCTTATTTATTCCGGTTACAAGCTTTTTTCAGTATATCATGAAAAGTACATTCGTCAACAAATGCGCGCTGTACGCAGATTCTCACGCCGACATGATATAAGGGCATGTATATTTGGTCATGCGGGACCCTCGCGCATAAAAACAAATATCAGTATATTTGCAATGAAAGTGCGTTGCATTTATCTCATCTTCGTTATATAATCTCCTTGCGGCGATGCCGGATCTTGAAAAAGCTAAAGGAGCGGTTTTTATAATGAAAAGGAAGCTTACGTTTACAGCGCTTTTATGCGCGCTTATCCTTGCAGCGGCGCCTGCGTTTGCTGCTGCGGAGCTTTACGTTTTTGCCGCGGCTTCAATGACCGAATCGATGAACCAGATCGCAGAGATGTACAAAAAGGCAGAACCGAACGTAAAGATAGTCTACAACTTCGACTCAAGCGGAACGCTGAAGACACAGATCGAGCAGGGCGCGGAATGCGACATTTTCATTTCCGCCGGACAGAAGCAGATGAACGCGATCAACGACAAGTTCGTTATGCCTGGGACCCGTTTTGATATCGTCTCCAACAAAGTCGTACTTATAATACCGAAAGGGCAGAACCCCACGAAGATCCGCAGCTTCGGCGATGTGGCAACTGACAAGGTCAAGCTCATCGCTCTGGGCAACTCGGACGTTCCGGTAGGACAGTATTCTGAAGAGATATTCAGGAACATGGGCGTCTGGGACAAGCTCAGGGCTGAAAACAAGATCAGCTACGCGAGCAACGTCAAAGAAGTTCTGGCGCAGACGGCAGCGGCAGCTGTCAACTGCGGCGTAGTCTACAGCACAGACGCCGCCACCTCCGATGCGGTCGAAGTCATATCCTATGCGCCGAAGAACACTCATAAGCCGATCATCTACCCCGCGGCAATAATGAAGGATACAAAGCACAAGGCAGAAGCGGAAGCTTTTGTAAATTACCTGAAAAGCGCCCCCTGCACTGCAGTATTCACAAAGATAGGATTTGCGGTACCGGGAAAATAGTATCACCAGGCAGATATTATTTTTCCTCTCTCCTCGTATAAAGGGGCCGGCCATCGGCTCCTTTTTGGTATTAAAAAATAAGCAACTTCTGCTTATTGTTTGTAACGATCGGGATCTATTGTTCGGCTGATGCTATTCTGCCCGCACGGATTTGTTTGAAAAGCCGCTGCGTAACGGAGGTTGAAGTTTTTGGATTGGTTTCCTCTGTACAACTCGCTTAGAATTGCCGGAATATCCACATTTATTACTTTTTTTGCCGGCATCTGTGCCGCCTACTATATTTCCAAACTGCCTAAAGCAACCAAAGGAGTGCTTGACTGCATACTTACGCTCCCGATGGTTCTGCCCCCGACGGTAGTCGGATTTTTTCTTCTGAAAACGATAGGCCCTCTGGGGCCTGTCGGTTCCTTCGTGCTCAAGATCTTCGGCTTCAGGCTTACGATGACATGGTACTCTGCGATATTCGCAACTGCGGTAGTCACGTTTCCTCTTATGTACCGTACAGTGCGCGGAGCCTTCGACGGCTTTGATAAAAATCTTACATACAGCGCACAGACTCTCGGGCTCTCAAACACATATATATTCTGGCACGTGATGGTACCCAACTGCAGAGACGGGATCCTTGCCGCCACGGTGCTCGCGTTCGCACGCGCTCTCGGCGAATACGGCGCCACCACTATGGTGACAGGCTACATACCGGGGCGCACCGCCACTATCTCGACTACGGTCTATCAGCTCTGGCGCGAAGGAAATGACGCAGGCGCCTACAAATGGGTCTTTGTAAACCTTGCTATCTCTTTAGTGGTCCTGGTTGCCGTGAATATGCTGGAAAACAGCTGCCGCCAGCCTAAGGGCAAAGCCGTCAGCAACACGCTCTCCGAAGAGTTTGAAAGGAGGTAGCGCGCATTGTCGGTCACCGTGGAATTCAGGAAAAAACTGGGAAGCTTTTCTCTTGATGTAAGCTTTGAAGCCGGAGATGAAGTGCTTGCGCTGCTCGGAGGCTCCGGCTGCGGCAAGAGTATGACGCTGAAATGCATAGCAGGCATAGTTTCTCCGGACGAGGGGCGCATAATCGTAAACGGCGTCACATTCTATGATTCGGCGGCCCGCATAAACCTGAAGCCGCAGCAGCGGCACGTCGGGCTGCTCTTTCAGAACTACGCGCTCTTCCCGAACATGACTGTGCGCAAAAACATTATGACTGTATTTGAGCACGGTGCCGGACGCAAAGAGGACAAAGAAAAGAAATATAAGGAGATAGCGGAAAGATTCTTCATTAAAGGACTGGAAGATCATCACCCGTCACAGCTTTCGGGCGGACAGCAGCAGCGAGTCGCGCTTGCGCGCATAATGGCAAGCGACCCCGCTGTTATAATGCTTGACGAGCCTCTTTCGGCTCTTGACAGTTTTCTGCACTGGCGGCTGGAGCAGAAACTGGCGCGGCTGCTTCATGAATTCAGGGGCACGACGCTGTATGTCTCCCATAACAGGGATGAGGTCTACAGGCTCTGCAACAGCGTCTGTGTGATCAATCAGGGCATGTCGGAACCTGTTAAAAGCATCTCCGAGTTCTTTGAAGCGCCGCCGACGCTTACCGCAGCGATTCTGTCCGGCTGCAAGAACTTCTCGCGCGCGGAAGCCACAGGAGAGAGAACTTTGTTCGCAAAGGACTGGAACATGGAATTCCGCTGCGCGCATGTTCTTCCGAAAGATATCCGTTATGCCGGAGTGCGCGCTCACTACCTGATTCCGGTCGCCGGGGACGAGCGCGGCGAAAACACTATAGAAGCAGACATCCTTGAGGTAAGCGACGACGTCTTCTCGGGAATAATCACCGTGCGTCCGCGCGGCGCGGACCCGCAGAGCAATTTTTCAGTGCTCAGGGTCGAAGTGTCAAAGGAGACCGCCTCCCGTTATCGCGGCAGAAAAACGATATACTTAAGCGTGGCGCTAAAAAACGTGATGCCGCTGTTTGCGTAGAAACAGCGGGCTTACATTTTTGAAGAAGGTAAAATTATTTTCAGCGCTGACGCTTACGGCGCCGCTCAAAATGTTTCATGACGGCTATGCAAATACCGACGCCGCTGAAAAAGCGGCGCCGTTATTTTTTCTTTTTCGGCGCCGCGGACGCGCAGAAGATGGCTATCAGTATCAGGGCACACCCGAGGATCTCATGCCCTGAAGGTACCTGACCTACTAACAGCGCGGTAAGCCCGACCGCTACTACTATCTCAAATGTGCAGAAGAGACTGGCAACGGCTGCCGGTATATATTTAAGCGCCGCGTAGAACAGACCGTAGGAAAGAAAGCTGCCGGTAAATCCCACGATACACATCAGCATGAAAATACGCGGCGTGACGAACGCGACATCTGCCCATCCGACAAAAGCCGTTTTGTACGCTATTAGCAGCACTGAAGCAAATATATTCGCATAGAAGAGCATCGCAAGTTCGTCGTTTTCGTGTGACAGCGAAAAACGGCGCGCGGCAAGAGTCTGCCCTGAGATCCCTATTACGGCAAGCAGCGCCCATAAAAATCCGGCTGCGGGCACAGAGGTGAACGAGTTGACTTTTCCGCCCATACCGGTGATGACCCCGGCAACTATTATGAAACCTGCCGCTATTTGCAGCATGGCCGGTTTTTCGCGGGTCACCCACATCGATCCCGCAAGCGTGACCAGAGGGAAGGTATAGTGTATGACAATAGCCTGAGGCACCGTCAGATAGTCAAGAGATTTAAGAAAGCCTCCGCCCGACATAACGACCGATAAGACGCCGCATAAAAAATAAAAGCGAGCTCTTTCACGGTCCATACACAGGCGGGCCGGGTCGCGAAGCAAAAAAATACAGATACACGAAGCAAAGATAGTAAAAATCGAGCGAAAGAGCATCAGCGTCATAAGATCTATGCCCGCGGCGGAAATGATCTTGGCTAAAGGACTGATGAGCCCCCAGCAAAAAGCGGCGCAAAGCACCAGAGCTCCCCCTTTACAGATATTGCCTGCCAAATCCATCCCTCCCGAAAGCGCGGCCTGCTGAACCTCTATTTGGTAAATATTATCATACAAAGATTGATTTAAATAAAACGCTTCGGCTCTTTCGACTCATTCGGCCGATTAACAAACGGGAACATACCGGGACTGGAAATTGACAAAGCTGTAACAACCTGCCTGAAAAGTAGATGAGGTATTATAATGGCCGTAAACATAACGCTGCCGCTTTTATCCCATGGCTTTTCTGCAAAGCCGTAGGCTGTTGGTATATATTTTTGTGAACTCTGCGCCAAGGCTGTTCGCAGGAATTATCAGAAGAGCTCTCCTGCGGCAGAAAAACGGTCAAAAGTACAAAAACGGGGGAAATATAAAAGCGGCGTCCCGCAGATACCAGGAGGGGAAAATGGTAACTGTCACCCGCGTCAGCGTCAAAAGCCTGCTGTCTCCTACAAAGCTTGGCACTGATCTCGTAATAAACCCTTACGTCGGCTGCCCGCATGCCTGCGTCTACTGTTACGCGGCGGATATAATGCGGACACGCCGCGGAAGATGCGAGACCTGGGGCTCATACCTTGAAGTAAAAGTGCCGCGCTCCCCCATCGACCCGGCAAAAATATTCCGCAAAAGCATACTGATGAGTTCCATGACAGATGCATACAATCCATATGAAGAACGCAGCCGCACCACGCGCGGCATACTTCGGGAACTTCTGCCGGCGCAGCCTTCGCTGTCGATAATAACAAAATCCGCTCTGGTACGGCGCGATATCGATATCCTGCGCGAATTTCCGCACGCCTGCGTGACATTTTCGTTCAGTTCGCTTGACGACGCTTTCCGCAGGAGAGCGGAGCCTTACGCATCCTCCCCGAAAGATAAGCTTGCCGCAATGGAAGCGCTTCGATGCGCCGGCATAGAGACCTCTGTCATGTGCGCGCCGGTCTTTCCGGGCATAACAGACTGCACTGCGATAACCGACGCGGTAAGCCCCTATGTGTCGCATATCATCTTCGACAGCCTTAACCTGAGGCGCGGGAACGCGGAAAAGATACTCTCATTCGTCCATGCGCTGCGCCCTGAGCTGAAAGAGCTCTATTCGAAGATATTCGAAAGGAAAGAAAAGAGCTATTGGATAATGCTTCGTGCTGAAATAAAAGAAAAATGCGGAAGAGAGGGAATAAAAAACAGCGTCTTTTTCGGTCATGCCGAAGAACGGGTTTAGGAGCGGGCAGGCCCGCGGATATGCTATGATTATTTAAGAGATAAGCGGCGCGTCATCATAATCGCACACCGCAGAAAGGCAAAAAATATACAGATGACAGAAGTAGCAGCAGCGCTGATCCGCTGCGGAAACAGATTTATGATATGCCGGAGACCCGAGGGAAAAAAGCAGGCCCTGCTCTGGGAGTTTCCCGGCGGCAAAACCGAGCCCGGCGAGAGCATGGAAGAGGCGCTTATTCGCGAATGCCGTGAAGAGCTTGACATAACGGTCGTGCCCCGCGACATATTTGCCGAAGCAGAATACGCGTACCCGGAAGGCTCAGTGCATCTGACTCTTTTCAATGCCGAAATAACGGCCGGAGTACCCAAAAAGCTGGAACACAGTGACATCCGCTGGGTGACTGCCGAAGAGATGGCTCAGTACGACTTCTGCCCTGCCGACAGAGGTTTTCTCGAAAAAATACGCGCTCTGGGATAAACGCATCCTGCGCAGTACATCAGCTTCTATACGCCCTATACGCAGCCGCACAGAATATCAGACGCTTTACGTTAAGGAGGCCGTCAGATGAAAAAGGATCCGAGAGAAATCACAAGTTCGCTGACGCACTTTTTCGGCGCTGTCACGGCTCTTGCCGCAACGGTGAAGATCGCGCGTATTTCGCTGATTCGCG
>JAEEYY010000198.1 GCA_016288355.1 Synergistes sp. | reverse complement strand
TTTTCTATCGCCTCGTGCGCGTCCGCGGGAAGTTTGTCGATGCCGCCTTTTTCGCTGTCGCGAGACTTTACGAATTTGAGACGGTCTTTCATGCGGTTTGTGAACTGCTGTCTGTATCCCGCATCGGAGAAGTCCGGCTCAAAACCGTCTATCACCATATATTCCATGCCGTCGATATTTCCGAGCTTCTTCCATGAAGCTTTGTCTTCTACTATAGCCTCAAGCGATGTGAGAGTCATCTCCTTCGGTACCTTCTTGTCGGTGAAGAAGCCTGTGTTCAGGATGTAGCACTCTACGCCGTCCTCAAAGAGCTGGCGGAAGCGTGTGTAGTCCATTTCCAGCGGATATGTGCGGAAGGGGTTGGCGTAGCTTTCAATAACGAGAGCATCCGGATCGACTCCGGGAGCAAGGCGTTCTGCAGTCGTGCGCTTTGTGGCAAGCGTAGCTCCCATCACCGATGCAAGTGCCGGCCCCGTGATTTTTACTACCGGCGGAAGCGTCGGGTCTTTCATCAGCCAGCATATAGCGTTGAGCGGCTCGTCTATCCTGTCTATCCTGTTCGGTGTCCAGAAACGAGATTTTACCGCGCGGCCATTGCCGTTTCTTATGTCTTCGCTGACTACGATCGTTTTGCCGTCGGCCAGCCTGGTCGCGCCGCAGTTCTGAAGCGTCAGCAGGTATTTGTTGTCCGGGCACCCGATGGGGTAGTCCTGCATTTTGTCAAAGTAGGAAGGTTCGAGCGCTATCGCGTATTTTTCTTTGACGTTTATTACGACTGCGTCGTCATGAAGGACGGTAACGTTGTATTTGCCGCCGTGCTTCGCGTGAGTGATGGTCGATTTTCCGGAGCCGGATAGGCCAAATGCGGCGAGCACGAACTTTTTGCCGCTTCCGTCCTTCAGCTCATAACGCTTCAGGCCGCCGTGGCAGGAAGCGTAGCCGTTGCGCGCGCCTATTCCCCATGCGAGCGTCAGCGTGCCTTTTTTAAACTCGCCGAAGTAGCGCATGCCGAGTATCGCAGCGCAGTTCTGCTCAGGTGAGAAGAAGGCGAGCCCGAGCGGGAAATCGGGGTGAGTCCAGTAAGGATCGGTGTATACGAATATATCCCCGTCATTCGGAAGCGGGCGCGACCTGTTATAACGCGCTTCATATTCCTCATTCATTACCTGGAAATTCAGCATCCAGCTGTAGAGGTTGTTCTCGTAGCCTTCCGGGACCATTATGTTGGCGCCGACCATGAAATCTTCCTCGAGGCCAATCACTGCGCGGGCTGAGTAAAATTTGCGGTATCTGCCGTTATGTATCGCTTCGCGGAGTATCGTTGTAAGTTCAGCGGTGGATACTCCAAATTCTCCGGTTATCCTGCGGGCCGCGGCGCAGCGCCCGAATACGGCTCCGTCGTTGAAGAGGAGCACATTTGCGTCTTCGGGGAGCCCAAGCTCCGCAGCGCGGAAGACCGGCATCGCCGTCAGTTCTATCGTACCGGGGGAATTTTTCGCCAGCCTGTAGGCTGTTGCGGTATCCTTTACAGGAATAACGTTGTTCCCGTAAAATGCGCTCTCAACAGTTGTCCTTACAGGAATTGAGTTAAGTTTTTTGAAGCTTTCCAAATCGGCAAAATGCCCTTGTGTTGACATATTATTTCCTCCTGAATTAATGAAAATAGTAACATATTCACTTATTTTTCGTCTGTCTGTAGCATACACTAATTGCCGAAATAAACAATAGCGCTTGCCTCAAAAGAGTAATTTCAGAAATTTATAGAAATATTAAAAAGTATAATGCAGAGGCTTTTTTAATAAGTTCATTTAAGCGCGAAATGGTATTTTTTATCATGAACACATTGCGGCGCCTTATTATCTGAACAAAGGGCTGCCGTTTTTACGAAGAAGCCGCCTTTTGCTGATTTTTGCGGCGTCACGCACTGCGGCGCCCGGATTGCGCCTTTTGTAACGATTTGCCCGTTATATCTCAAGTGTATCTCCGTAGCCCATTACGACGACTTCTGTTCCATACAGCCTCGCTTCTTTTACTGCGGAAGCAAATTCGTCAGGATCGGCCTTTATTGCAGGAAACGTATCATAGTGCATCGGTACAGCCCTCACCGGCCTTACAAAGCCGACGGCGCGAACCGCGTCTTCTATATCCATCGTGTAATGTCCGCCGATCGGCAGACATGCGGTGTCTATCTTTTCATCTTCAAGCAGCTTCATCTCCATGGTGAGCCCGGTGTCTCCGGCGTGGTATATCTTTTTGCCGTCCACCTCAATAACAAAGCCGCAGGCTACGCCGCCGTAACGCACTGCCCCTCCGTCTGTTATATAGTCGCCGTGCCATGCCGGAGTGAGCTTTACTCTTCCGAAGGGGAATCTGGCCCTGCCGCCTATATGCATCCCAACTGTTTTTATCCCTTTCTGAGCAAGCCATGACGCTGTTTCGGCGCAGCTGAATACGCAGGCTCCGGTCTTTTTTGCTATTTCTATCGTGTCTCCCAGGTGATCTCCATGTCCGTGAGTTACGAAAATGGCGTTCAGTTCGCTGAAATCCGACGGTTTTGCCGCCGCGAAGGGGTTGCCCGTAAGAAACGGGTCGATAAGAGCTTTAAGACCGGTTCCTTCTATATAAAACGCGCTGTGTCCGAGATAACGAAGTTTTGCCATTTGTATGCCCCCTTTTATGATGATACAGATATTATAAGCTATATGAGCAGCCGCTTTCTATCGTGCGGGCGTGCATGCGTTTCACGACAGCTTTCGGTATGTTTTTCATCAAAAAAAGCAGGAGCGTGGAAAACCGCGCTCCTGCATGATGAATTGCCGCTGTACGGGCGTTTATTTCAGCTTTATCGTATAGCCGAGCGAAACGACCTGTGTCAGACCGTCGTGGATATGGGCGTCGGTGAAGTCCATGCCGTTCAGATGCGACGAAACGTTTCTGTTTCCGGCCCATATCGCTGTGTAGGCAAAGGCAAGCTCGCTGTTTTCGGTGGGACGGTATTTAAATCCTATGCTGCCTCTGTGACGGTCTCCGGTGGGGACCATGAAGTCCATCCTTTCATCGGGTACGGGGCTCTGGTCAAAGACATATCCGCAGAGCAGGCTCCATTTGTCACTGAGCTTGTGCTCGAAGCCTATACCTATACGCCAGGCGGCTTTCCATTCTTTTATCGAATTTGTGCTGTCTATCATCCCGAGAACTTTGTCATCGAAAGTCATGTTAAGAGCGTTGAAAGTGGACCAGTTCGTCCATATCGCGTTGATCTCCATGCGGGTCCTGTCGTTGAATTTATGGCCTATACCGATAGAGACGGAGTCAGGCAGCGTTACGACACCGTGCGCCTGCGTGTCGAGGCGGTAGTCTCCGAACATCGCGAGCCTGCCGTAGAAAGCGGCGTCTGCGTCCATCGTTTGTTTGACCTTGGCACGGTAGGTAATGGCGGCTGAAGTTTTTTCATTAAAATCATATGTCAGCGACGCCACCCATCCGAGGTTGGTGCTGTGTCCCTCGATGAGCGACTGCAGGTCTCCGAGATAGCCGGCGGCGCCTGCCATTGCCGGGGTATCCTTTCTCATCTTCAGGCCTACGTAGTTAATATCAAGTCCTACCGCCGCGGAAAGCTTGCTGCCTATCTTAAAAGCGTAGGTGGGCTGGATGGTAATTCCCTTTACACCGGAGAAAATGGTATCGTAACGTCCGGCCCAGGCGTCGTCATACTCGATATTATTGCCGAAGCGGGGGAACGCAGCCAGACCAAACCATCCGTTGCTGCTGACCTTTTTCGTATAGTAGAAATAAGGCGTGAACGCCGGGCTGTACTCATTGTCGTATTCTGATGAACGTCCCGCGTTCAGAGGACCGTTTGCAAATGATATAGATGTCGCAGGATTAATCCAGCTTGTTCCGAAGCTGATGTAGCTTCCGTCCAGTTTGGTTATCGCGGAGGGGTTGTAAGCAAGCACCGCAGGATCTTCCGCAAACATGTAGTTGTCGCCCATCGCGGTTCCGGCTGCGCTCCATTCATATACGCCGAATCCTTCGGCGAAAGCCGCAGTCGAAACTCCGAGTAAAAGCACGATTGCCATAAAAGCGGCTGCCAGTCTTGTCTTTTTCACGGTAGATACATATCCTTCCATATTTGGATTCTTAACGTATTAAATTAAAATTACTATTTCACATTTCCAAAGTTCGGATGTTTTTGTCCGCGGCTTGGCGTAACTACGGAGATCTCAATGCTCACTTCTGTGCCGTTTGCATAGTAAGAAGCAAATTCTGCGACTGTCCGTGACGCCAGGTAGCGGAAGAAAGCCGCGGATAGTTCATCCATCATCCCGGCGATGAAGCATTTTTTGCCGCGGCAGCCTTCAAGAGAGCAGCCGCTTGCTTTAAAGGGACCGCCAAGCGCCTCGAAGATAGGGTAGAGCGGCGTTTCTTCCGGAACGCAGTTCAGTTTGTAGCCGCCCCCCGGGCCGTGCACAGACTTTATCACCCCGCTTTTTGCGAGGCGCTGCAAGACCTTGGACAGATACGGCTCCGATGCGCCTATCACAGAAGCGAGATGCTGAGTGGTAAGGCAGACTCCGGGCTCTTTTGTCAGCTCTCCAAACGCGTGAAGGCCTAAAAGCAAAGGTTCCGGCAGGGTTGCTATAGGATTCACCTTGATCCTCCTTTCCGAGTAACTTAATACTGGAATAATGGATATTCTATTCTGTTTTTATAGTTAGGTCAAGTTATTTAAGAAAATATTAAAGAAAAAATGAATTTAAGTTATAGGTATCCCTGAAAGCAAAGCCTCATTCCGCTGACCGGAAAGTTATCACAGAAAACGGCCGGTAAAGAGGTGTTTTGGAAGAGGACTTTTTCACACAGAAAAAGTACCCGATGCCCTTTTAATCTTTTGCCGGGCTTTTTGCGTTGTACATTCTGTACAGTTCCTCAAGCACATCTATCCATTGTGTATATACGCCCATTTCACGCAGCATTTTAAGTCCCCGCTCGTTCACGCCGCCGGGAGTGGAATTTTCGGTAAGAAACATTTCCATGTCTTCCGTGCATTCCGTGCGCATAAATGAAGAGAGAGCCTCATTCATAAGGCAGCAGTAGTCGAGGGTAGTTTTGAAGGCGAGCCCTTTTTTCATTCCCCATTTGACGTACTCGGCAACAAGGGCATAGTAGGGCACCATAAGCCCTGTGATCGGACCAAGTACGTTGAGTTCTTTTTCGTCTTCCGCTATCACCGGTGTTCCTATCAGAGAGAGCAGTTCGATACACTCCGGGTCTTTTCCGTAGATCAGGACAGGACCGCTGCGCAGGGCAGCGAAGGGGAGCGGGATTATGCGCACGACCTTTTCTGCAGGCGCATAACAGCTTCTTGTATCTTCAAGTCTTGTAAGTCCCGTTACCTGGATTATCTTCTGTTCTCTGCGGAAGCGCAGCTCTTTGAGCAAGGCTCTCAGCTGCTGCGGAAGGACCGCGATGAAAAGGATGTCCGCTTCGTCTGCTACCTGCTGATTACTGCGGGATATGCTTATGCGCTCCGGAAAGAGTTTTTTTAATTCGTCGGCCGCCGCGCTGTTTTTATGGACAGAAAGCGTTATATGTCCGCAGAATTCCGGGCCGGAACAAATACCTCTGACTATTGCGGATGTGATTGCGCCTGTTCCTATGAAACCGACCTTTGATCCTATAGTCATGAACGTTTACTTTTATCCTTTAAGTTTGCCGTCACTGGCTCAGCGCATGTTCTGTGCGGGTACGGGAGTGCTCTTCAGAATTGCAGCTGCAGCGCTTACATGTTACCTGTTTTTTGTCTTGTTTTGTGCTTTTTTTTGTCCGGCCAGATATTCCACATACTGTTTTGCACTGCGCCCGGAGAAACCGCCGTGCTTGAGCTCCCAGCGAATCGCGCCGAGCTCGAATTCTTCGCTGTCGGCTTCCACTCCGTATTCTCCGGCAAGAGTGCGCGCTATATGCAGATACTCTTTCTGTTCCGGCGACATATAGCGCACGAGTATGCCGAATCTGTCAACAAGAGACATCTTCTCCTGCATCGTCTCCGATTCGTGCATATCGTCATCTTTGTCCGCACGGTCGCCCCAGGTCTCTTTGATAATGTGACGGCGGTTAGAGGTGGCGTAGATAAGGACATTGTCCGGGCGTTTTTCAAGGCCGCCTTCTATGAAGGCTTTGAGGAACTTATATTCCACTTCGGAAGGCTCGAACGAGAGATCGTCCATGAAGAGGACGAATTTATAATTTCTCCGTTTCACAGCGTCAAGTATCGTTTCAAGGTCGCTTATCTGATGCTTGTAGACCTCTATCATACGCAGTCCGCGCCATGCGTATTCGTTTAAAACCGCCTTGATGGTGGAGGATTTTCCGGTGCCTCCGTCTCCGTAGAGCAGGACGTTGTTTGCCGGCAGCCCTGCGAGGAATGCCTCTGTGTTTTCGGTGATGATATTTTTCTGATCCTCACAGCCTATGATGTCATAAAGCATGATATTTTCCAGCGGAACGGCCGGTACGATGCGGCGCTCGTGGGAATCCCAGCGGAATCCTGCATTGAGGGCAAAAGCGCCGCAGCCGTATACTTCATAAAATTTCTCCGCTGCCTTAAGGAGATCGTCCGTGCAGCGGGCCGCTGCGAGATCGTTAGCCAGCGCTTTGACCGACGCGTTTTCCTCTTTCTCAGCGGAAGGAATAAAATCCGGCATACAGCCGTGCATATCTATTCCGAGTCTTTTTTCGAGCGCGCGGAAGTCATAATTTATATAGTGATACAGGATGTTGAGATCGGCGGCTGCAAGCTGATGCATCGTGCATTTGCCGAGTTTTCTGCGTTCATGTGAAAGAGCGAAGGCATTCTCTGAACGGGCTATGAGCGCGGCAAGCCATGTGCACCATATGTTTCCTGAGATCCCCAGCTTTTCAGCTGTGTCTGCCATTTCGGAGACGCAGCCGCAGTAAATTTCT
>JAEEYY010000018.1 GCA_016288355.1 Synergistes sp. | reverse complement strand
TCACAAACAAGAAGAGGGCGCTGCCTCATTCTGTTCTTTCATTCCAGTCGCGGGAAGACGGGTTTTATAATATGCAGGAAAGAGCAGCGGGGAGTCAGGATGCAAGGTCGATCATGTTTTTTGCCTATGCCATCTCAACTGAGGATGACTGCATCGTATGCTCTCTCTATTTTCAGGATCTTCTTGAACAGAATAAGATCGATATCAATAATTTTAAGTTCAGCGAAACAGAAGAGCTTTTGATGTCTTACGGCAGGCAGATAGTAAAGACAAAAGGTAACGGCGTTTCTTCAGAACTTCTGGATAAGCTCCAGGAGAGGTTTAGCGAAGCGCAGCTTGTTGAGATCACCACCTTTGCGGTGATGATGATCGCAAATAATCTCTTTAATAACGCGCTGAAGGTGGAGTCGGAACTGCGCTGAACATTCTCGTACGATTTTTTGGAAACGTCGGTCAATATCCCTGCCGGGGCACCGAAGCAGACCGCGGCATCAAGCCGTGCATCCGAATAAAATCGTATGAGATCATTTCTGTAAAAGAAACAACAGGCCGCACTTACGCTTTGAAGATATACGCGCTTCTTTGCAAACGAAAGCTTGCGTCCCGGCGCAAAGTGGAATATAATACTTTGCTGTATGCTGGAAGTATATGAGTCTTTGGAGGTGTTATAGATGAAAAAAGATATCCACCCGAAATACGGGCCCTGCAAGGTTACATGCGCCTGCGGCAATACATTTGAGACCAAATCAACGGTTGGCGACATGAGGGTTTCCGTATGCAGCGAGTGCCACCCCTTCTATACCGGGAAAAAGGGCCGGGTGATAGAGGCCGGACGTCTGGAGAAGTTCCGCCAGAAATATGCCGGCGTCAACTACGGACAGAAGGCCGCGAAAGAAACCGCCGAATAGCTGTCATTTTACCGGAGGACGCGGAAAGCGCCCTCCTTTTTTTTCTCTTTAAAAAAAGAACAAGGAAGAATCTCATCTGAGTCAGGGGGAAGCGCTATGGGCATATCTGTAAAACTTATCGCGGCTACGCCTGAAGCCGACAAAGTTGTTGCGGCTGCGGCAAAATTATGCTACAGCGCGTCAGGCGCCGCCGAGATCTTTGACGGGCTTGACCCGGCGAAGATAGTATCTTTTCTGTCAAAGCTGCGTGAGTCGGGGCATTTATCTCCGTTCGAACACGCTTCTTTTACATTTGCGATAGAAGGAATAAGCCGTGTTGCGACCCACCAGCTTGTCCGTCACAGAGTTGCGAGTTACTCTCAGCAGAGCCAGCGTTATGTGTCGATGAGCGGGAACGGCTGCGTCGTTCCTCCCTCTGTCGCGGCGGATGCGTCCGCTGCCGAAATATTTAAGGCCCAGGCTGAAGCGGCGTGTTCCGCTTATGAAAAGCTGATCTCGATGGGCATCCCCAAAGAAGACGCACGCTTCATTCTGCCGCACGGAGCCGAGACCAGGATAGTCGTCACGATGAACGCCCGCGAGCTGCATCACTTCTTTGCTCTCCGCCTCTGCAGGAGGGCGCAGTGGGAGATACGCGAGACAGCGAAGGCTATGCTTCGCGAGGTGCGCGGCGCTGCTCCGGTGATCTTCGGCACGGCCGGCCCTTCATGCGTAATCGGGGCATGCGGGGAGGCACGTCCGTGCGGCAGGCCGTACAAAGACATGGAGGACCTGCTTTCCTGTGATTAGGGCCGTTGCTCTTATAAACATGATGATAAGCGCCGCGGACGGCGCCCGTAAAAAGCTGCCGATAGGCGGGCAGGCGGTTATTGAAGGCGTGCTTATGAAAGGGCAGGACAAATGGGGGCTTGCCGTACGCGACCCGGAAGGAAAGATAACGCTGCGGTCGTGGGCGGCTTCGGGATGGCTGAAGAAGTTTCCCTGGAAGTACCCGGTGATACGCGGCTTTGCGTCTATGGTGGAGATGATGCGCATCGGAATGAGAGCACTTTCTCTTTCGGCTGAGATAAGCCTTGGCGAGGAGGAAAAGATATCGCCGCTGGAGACTGTGCTTTCGATTGCGGCAGCCGTGCTTGGGGTAGGGCTGCTTTTCATAGCGCTGCCGATGTTCGTTTCAGAATTTGCCGCCGCGCATTTTGAGCTTTCAAGATATGCAATGAACATTATCGAAGGCCTGGTGCGCGCCGTCGTTTTTATCGCATATGTTGCAGTGATCTCACTTTGGAAAGATATAGCCCGCGTCTTTGAATACCACGGCGCGGAACATAAGACGATAAACGCCTACGAACAGGGCAGCGGGCTGACCCCTGAGCTTATCGCGGGCTATTCGAGGATACACCGCAGATGCGGCACGTCCTTCCTGATAATAGTAATAGCGGTCAGTATACTGGTTTTTTCTTTAATAGGAAAAGGCGGTGTCATCTGGCGCATAGGAAGCCGCATCGTGCTCCTGCCGCTTGTGATAGGGCTTTCTTATGAATTTATACGCGCTGCTTCCGAATCCGATACCTGGGGCAGGTATCTCATAAAGCCGGCGCTGCTGCTCCAGTATATAACGACGCGCGAGCCTTCGTCCGACCAGCTGGAGGTCGCAGTAGCCGCGCTCGGCGAGGCCCTTGCCCCGTCAGATAAGAATCATATTGCGACAGGTGGTGCTGAAGATGGAACTGATAGATAAGCTTAAGGAGATCGAGGCCAGCTACCGTGAACTTGAACAAAAGATGGCTGATCCCGACGTGGCAAACGATCCGCAGGAAATGCTGCAGCTGGGCAAGAAACATGTTGAGCTGGCCCCTATCGTGGATGCATTCTCACGCTACGAGGCCTCGCTCCGCGGCATAGAAGAAGCAAAAGAGATGCTTGCAGGCGACGACGAAGAGATGAAGGAACTTGCACAGGAGGAGCTTTCAAGGCTTGAAGATGGCATACCCGGGCTGGAGCACGAAATACGCGTACTGCTGCTGCCGAAGGATATAAATGACGACAAGAGCGTTATAATCGAGATACGCGGCGGCGCGGGCGGCGAAGAGGCCGCGCTTTTCTCCGCCGACCTTTTCCGCATGTACACGCGTTTTGCCGAACGTCAGCGCTGGAAGACAGAGATCATTTCCGGAAGCGAGACAGGGATCGGCGGCTATAAGGAAATAGTCTTCCGCGTCGACGGCGTAGGTGCGTTCAGCATGCTCAAATATGAGAGCGGAGTCCACCGCGTTCAGCGCGTGCCGGAGACTGAAGCCAGCGGCCGCATACATACTTCCACGGCTACAGTGGCCGTTCTGCCGGAAGCAGCCGACGTGGACGTAGAAATAAGAAGCGAAGACCTCAAGATAGACACCTACCGTTCAAGCGGCGCGGGAGGCCAGCACGTCAACATGACTGATTCGGCGGTGCGCATAACTCATATCCCCACCGGCATCGTAGTCACCTGCCAGGATGAGCGCTCTCAGATCAAGAACCGTGCGAAAGCCATGCAGTTCCTGCGCACAAAGCTCTACGACGCCGAACTGCAGCGTCAGAACGCCGAGATGGCGGCTGAGCGCAAGGGGCAGATAGGAACGGGTGACCGCGCGGAGCGCATCCGCACATATAACTATCCTCAGAACCGCGTATCCGATCACCGCATAAATCTGACGCTTTACAAGCTCGACCAGATACTTGACGGAGACATTTACGAACTGATAAGCATGCTGTCCGAGGCAGACCAGGCGGAGAAACTGAAATACCTGTCGGTGTAGCTATGAAAGTTCAGGCATTGCGGCGCAGAGTCTGTGCTCTTCTGAGCGATGCGGAAAGCGCAAGGCCCGCCTATGCTGCCGATCTTATAATATCGCACCGTTCCGGTATAAGCCGCGCGGAGCTTATCTACAGGGACGATGACATTCCCGCAGATATATGCTGCGGGATTTTTTCTGCGGCCGCAAAGCGCGCGAAGGGAGTTCCTCTTTCTTACGTGCTGCATGAAGCGGAGTTCTACGGCTATGTCTTCAAAGTCGGGCGCGGCGTCCTTATCCCGAGGCCGGAAACGGAACTTCTTGTGGAGGAGGCGCTGAAGTACTTCCCGGCGGGACACACTGCGCGTTTTGCGGACTGGTGCACCGGAAGCGGCTGCATAGCCGCGGCGCTTCTTATGGAAAATCCGTCGCTGTCCGGCATTGCTGTGGACAAAAGCCGGCAGGCGCTGCGCTGGGCCGGAATAAACGTAAGGAGGCTTGATCTTGCCGGTCGTCTTGAGCTTATCCGAAATGACGAGCCCGGCGATGCCCCTGTCGAAGAGGGGAGCCTTGACTTTATCACGGCAAACCCCCCCTATATACCGGCCGGGGAGATAGGCGGGCTTATGAGCGAGGTGCGCAGTTATGAGCCTCATGCCGCGCTTGACGGCGGCTGCGACGGGCTTTTCCTGTACAGGAAATTTTTTGCGGCCTTCCCGCGTTTTCTCAAAAGTGGCGGGATGATGTTTTTTGAATGCGCCGGAGGCTCTCAGGCAGAAGTGCTGTCGGAGATGGGCAAAGAAAGCTTTGAACTTGAGGACAGAATCACTGACTACAACGGGAAGTTGCGTCATCTGGTATGGCGCAGGCGTTGAAATTCAATTTTTGATAATTTATAATCGATTCATGAAATTGTAAGAAAGGATGCTAGTAATGGAAAAAAGAGAACTTGTGATAATCGGAGCGGGGCCTGCAGGTCTGGCTGCTGCGGTCTACGGACGCCGCGCAGGACTTGATACCCTTATTCTTGAAAACGGACTGCCGGGCGGACAGATTAACATAACCGACGAGATAGAGAACTGGCCTGGAACTATCCACGCAACCGGCATGGAGCTCGGAGAGGCGTTTCGCCGGCATGCCGAGCATTTTAAAGCAGAATTCCGCTCCTGCACCGTTACAGGCATCAGTCTGAAAGACGGAAACAAGACAGTGCTGACCGATAAGGGCGAGATCGAAGCGGAAGCCGTGATCCTTGCGACCGGCGCCAGATTCAGAAAGTTAGGCTGTCCCGGCGAAGCTGAGTTTACCGGAGCCGGAGTCAGCTACTGCGCAGTATGCGACGCGGCTTTCTTCGAGGACGAGACGGTAGCTGTCGTCGGCGGAGGCAATGTCGCGGTCGAAGAAGCCGGTTATCTCACAAAATTCGCTGAAAAGGTTTACATCGTACATCGCCGCGGCGAGTGGAGAGCTGACCGCTCAGCGATAGAACAGGCTTTGGCAAACCCGAAGATCGTTCCTGTCTGGGATTCGGTGGTGGAATCAATAGAGGGAGACGGAGTCGTGGAAAAGCTTGTCCTGAAAAATGTGAAGACCGGGGAGCTTTCCGAACTGCCGGTGGCAGGATGCTTCATATTCGTAGGGACTGAGCCGAACGTTTCTTACCTGGGAGCGGAAAATTCGCTTGTAAAGCAGGCAAGAGGCGGCTGGATAATCACGAACGACAGGATGGAAACGAGCGCTGAAGGAATCTTCGCGGCCGGCG
>JAEEYY010000197.1 GCA_016288355.1 Synergistes sp. | reverse complement strand
GGCATAAAAGCCGGAGCTCTGCGCGTCAGATTTTTCCGTCCATTCCCGCGCAGCGAGCTGGCGGCGCTGGCAAAGGGAAAACGCGGCGTAGCAGTGCTGGACAGAAGCGCAAGCATAGGCGGCACCGCGCCGCTTGCCGCGGAAGTGAAGTCCGCGCTCTACTCCCTTGAAGAGCATGTGCCGGTCCAGGAGTATATATTCGGTCTTGGAGGCCGCGATTTTTACGCGGGCGACGCGCACTCCGTCTTTGATGACCTGATCAAAGGCCGTTATGCCGAAACGCCGCGTTTTATCGGCCTGCTGGAAAAGGATGATAAAAATGAGCGCGCTTAATATAAAAGATATGATCGGAAAACGCAGGATGCTTACTCAGGGACACCGCATGTGCCCCGGCTGCGGCGCACCGACTGCGATACGGCAGGCTTTTATGGGAATTGACTGCCCCGTAGTCGTGGTCAGCGCCACAGGATGCATGGAAGTCTCCACGACGGTCTATCCTTACAGCGCATGGAACGTCCCCTTTATGCACATAGCATTTGAAAATGCTGCGGCCGGTATATCGGGCGTCGAAACCGCGTACAATGTCCTGCGCAAAAAGGGAAAAATAGACAAGGAGATAAAATTTGTCGCCTTCGGCGGAGACGGCGGCACGTATGACATAGGCCTGCAGTCTCTCTCCGGCGCGCTGGAACGCGGACATGACTTTACTTATATATGCTACAACAACCAGGGGTACATGAATACCGGTGCGCAGCGTTCGAGCGCTACTCCGCTCGGGGCAAACGCGACTACGTCGCCGGCCGGGAGCAGATCTTCCGGCAAGCTGCAGAGGGCAAAAGATCTGACAGAGATAGTTGCCGCACACGGTATCCCTTACGTCGCCCAGACTTCTCTGCACAATCCCTTTGACCTTATGAAGAAAGTCAAAAGGGCTGTTGAGACGCCCGGTCCGGCATTCGTCAATATACTTACGCCATGCCCTCTCTTCTGGAAGATAGACACTTCCGAACAGGCAAATATTTGCAGGCTTGCGGTAGACAGCAAATTCTGGCCGGTCTATGAAGTGATCGACGGAAAATATTATCTCTCCTACGAACCGAAACCGCCTGCGACGATAGAAGAGTTCCTTCGCGCGCAGGGGCGTTATTCGCACCTTTTCAAAAAAGGACAAGAACGTTTCGATCTCGTTGCCGACGCCCAGCGGGACGCTGACGAAAACTGGGAAAAACTGCTCGCAAGATGCATGAGATAGAACAAAACAGCTTTTTGTGCATAGTGAACGGGACGGAAAAACAGCGTTTTCCCGTCCTTTTTCTTTTTCCCGGCAAAGATGCCGCATAAGCTTTTTTACGCTATACTCGTTGCAGGAACAGCGCCGCAAAATAAAGGAGTGGAACAAATGTCACTGACAGAAAGATTTGCAGAGGAAGCCGTCGAATTCACTCGGCAGCTCGTACGCATAGAGAGCTATTCCGACAATGAAGGCGCGGTCGCTGAAGCGGTCACAGCGAAAATGCGAGAGCTTGGTTATGATGAAGCCTTCATCGACAGCACCGGCAATGCGGTAGGCTTCATAGGAGAGACCGGAAAGCTGATACATTTCGACTCCCATATGGACACGGTGGAAGCGCAGGATGCCGAAGAATGGCTGCTGCCGCCATTTTCCGCCGAGATAAAAGACGGCTGCATCTACGGGCGCGGTTCCGTCGACATGAAATCCGGCCTCGCGGCATCCGTTTACGGAGCCGCTCTCGCAAAGGAGCTGGGGTACGCGAAAGGCAAAAGAATATGCGTCAGCGGTTCTGTCTGCGAAGAATACTGCGACGGCGAAAACTTAAAGATGATGTACAAAGAGCTGTCGCTGCGGCCTGACTTCGTCGTGATCTGCGAGCCATCCGACAACGTTATAACGCTCGGGCACAAGGGGAAGGCCCAGATCAGGATAAAAACGCACGGCGTGTCCGCACACGGTTCGGCGCCCGAAAAGGGCATAAACGCCGTCTATGAAATGGCTGAAATAATACAGCGCGTCGAAGCGCTGAACAAACGCCTCATGTCCGAGGGCACGCCGCACGGGACTATAGTCCTTTCTGACATAAGCTGCGTTTCCGCATCGCTTAACGCCGTGCCGAGCGAGGCGGAAATTTACCTCGACCGCCGACTTGTGCTTGGAGAAACGGAAGATAAGGTACGTGCCGAGATGGATGAGCTGATCCGCGGCAAACGCGCGTCATGGGGACCCGGCACGCTGCACCGGACGAGCTGGAAGGGCGCTCAGCTCGTTTACGAACCGATGCATATGGCATGGAAACTGAGTGAGACCTCAGTGCTTTATGCTGCTGCAAACGCCGCATATGAAGCTGCTTTTGGCCGGATCCCTGAAAGGTATGATTTCTGGGATTTCGGTACAAACGCCGTTACACCGGTATCTATGGGGATTGAAACTATCGGCTTCGGCCCCGGCGAATACAAATTAGCGCACATGAGAGACGAACACTGTTCGGTCAGGAAAATAAAAGACGCGGCAATATTCTACGCGGAACTGACAGGCAAGCTGTAAAACACGCTCCTGCGATCTGCCGCATGGCTAAACGCCATGCGGTTTTTTTGTGCTTTTTTAAATAATTTTGGCATATGGATGTAACTCAACGACTAAATGAAACGCGGCGGATCTTCTTAACATCTTGTCCTTTATGGTCATAATAATATATTATATTCAGTAAATTTAATGCATAAAATTTAATATATTATAAAATTATATAAATAAATATATGTTAGTATATATATTAAATATCGCCGCATTTCCTTTAAACGGCATGGAACGGCAGGTGAATGAATATGAAAGTAGGCAAACTTGTTGCGGTAGTTGACTCGCATACATGCGGGGAACCGACGCGCATAGTCGTCGGCGGAGCGCCGGTACTCAAAGGCGGGAGCATGCCCGAAAGATGGGACGATTTTAAGCGTAATCACGACGATTTCAGACGTTTTATCATGACAGAGCCGAGAGGTCACGAAAACATGTTCGGCGCGGTGCTCGTTCCGCCTGTTTCCGAAGAAGCCGATACCGGGGTCATCTTCTGCGACTCAGGCGGCAGCGTTTCCATGTGCGGGCACGGTTCCATAGGCCTTGCGTCGGCAATGGTAAATTTAAAAATGGTGGAAGTAAAGGAGCCTTACACTGATATAACGCTGGACACGCCTGCGGGGCTCGTTACGATATCCGTCAGCGTAAAGGACGGGGAGGCGACAGGCGCCCTCCTGCGCAACGTCCCGGCGTTTGTCTACCGGCAGGGATGCAGCCTGTATATGCCGTCGCTCGGCAAGCATGTCAATATGGATATATGCTTCGGAGGCAGTTTCTTCGCCATGCTGGACGCGGAAGAGTTCGGGCTGACGCTCATACCCTCGGAAGCTTCAAAGATAAAGGCGCTGGGAGTGGAGGCTGTTGCGTAGGCGAACAGGCAGTTCAGCGTGCAGCACCCTCTGATAAAGCAGAACAATATGATTCTTCTGGCTGAGTTCGGGATATACAAAGATAACGACAATGCCAGGAACTGCGTGGTCTTCGGGGCAGCCAACATCGACCGTTCGCCGTGCGGCACAGGTACCTGCGCCAAAATGGCGCTGCTCTTTGCGCAGGGAAAGCTTAAGCCTGAGGAAATTTTCAGGCATGAAAGCATTATAGGAACTGTTTTCGAAGGACACTATTCTGAAAAGACAAAGGTCGGCGATTTCGACGCGATCATACCGTTCGTGCGCGGCGAAGCCAACATAACAGGTTTCAACTGGCTCATCGAGCAGAGCAGGGACCCGCTGCTGCCCGGTTTTCTGCTCTGCTGACAAAAACTGTCCCCGAAATACGCGTCTGTCGCTATAAAGAGATAAAACTAAGAGATTATTACGCAGGGAAATGAGAGAGATAAAATACGCCGGTCCGGATAATTAAAAAACTATAGTTTATAAATGCCATTCTCTGCCGTCATGCGCCTGCCGCAGCATGACCCGAATGCCGCCGTAAACCGGGCGTCTCTGTTTTACGGCGGTATATCTTACGCCCGGGAACAAAAGCCGCTGCGCAGCGCGTCACTTTTCCGCTTCCGTTTTCTTAAGTTCCTCTATTACGCACTCGACGAGTCTTCCAATAGACAGATCCGGCACCCCCGCTATTATATTTCCGCAGCTGTTGACAGGCACCAGTATCCTTTTCGCGCGGCTTTGGGCCACGGCCGCGGCCATCTTCGGCGTTATCTCGCCGAGCAGCGAGTCTGCGACGACTATCGCGACGGGACCGATTATCACGTCGGCGTCGCGGCTGCATACCACGACCGAGTTTTCCCCGGTAGCGGCTCTGTCGGCGCCGGCCCTGAGCATAGCTGCCGCGGCTATGCTGTTCGTACCGACCGCCGTAACCTCAGCGCCCGGGAAATTTAAACGCGCCGCTGCAACGATCTGTTTTCCTATCCCGCCGCCCTGGCCGTCAATAACAACTATTTTCATCCTATCCCCTCCGTCATATTGTAAGTATAGCTTAAAAAATATGCCGGGAGGGACTAAATTCGAAATCTTAGCCTGCGCCTTGCCAGATAACGCATAGTATAAGCGGCAGGGCTTTCGCCCTGCCGCACGGAAGTGGGGTAAATGTTGGTACAGTCTTATCGTGATATGCTGCCAGATCTTAAGCCTCAAATCGCTGAAAACTTATTAAAGAAGCGTACTCCGGCCAACATCTTTCTATACGCATTTCTCCGCCCGTTTCCGGGTCATGCCGGTATGTGCACCTCATTACGCGGATAAATATACAGCAGGTATATGGCGATTTTATGAGGGTTATATGGAGGTTTGATAAACAGACGGTTGTTCGTTATAAATATAAAAGCCGGCCAAAGGCCGGCTCAGTCAGATCATATAGATAAGGTCAGTGCTGTCGCGTACCCGCTACGCCATTGTGATAACAGTCCCCGCTTTGCCTTCAAGCGCGTCTATCGCCTTTGAGAGCGATGTGATTATAGCTTTTTTGCCCGGGAAGCGGCGTGCGAACTTTATCGCCGCCATGACTTTGGGCTCCATGCTGCCCGAGCCGAACTGGCCTTCCTCCATATATTTGATGGCATCCTGCACTCTTATATGGTCAAGCGCTTTCTGATCGGGGCGGCCGAAGTTGATATAAACATTCTCGACCTCCGTCAGTATCAGCAGGATATCGGTCTCCATGTCCTCGGCCAGGCGCTCGGCGGCAAGATCTTTATCTATGACCGCGGCGACGCCCGTCAGAGATCCGTCCATATTTTCGATCACGGGTATGCCGCCCCCGCCCGCAGTAACCACAATAGTTGTATCCCACAGGCGCTTTACGGAATCCAGCTCCACTATGCGCTTGGGCTTCGGCGAAGGCACGACACGGCGCCAGCCTCGCCCTGAGTCTTCTTTCATCGTCCAGCCGTTCTCCTTAGACAGCCTTTCTGCCTCCTCAGCGCTGTAAAAACGTCCTATCGGCTTCGTAGGCTTCTCGAATGCCGGGTCATTTTCGTCTACTATCACCTGTGTGACTATCGTGACCACAGGGATGTTCCTGTTTCTGTTTCTGAGTGCATCGCGCAGGCTCTGCTGAATCTGATAGCCTATATAGCCTTCGGTCATAGCGCCGCAGCAGTCGAAAGGAATCGCCGGGAGCTGATCCGGCTGGGCGGCAGCCGCTATCTCCTGCTGCAGGACAAGCCTCCCCACCTGGGGCCCGTTGCCGTGAACGACAGCCATTTCAAACCCGCTGCAGCTGATGTCGGCAAGGTTCTCGCATGTCTTTTTGACTACACGAAGCTGCTCTTCGGCTGTAGGCGGCGTGCCTGCCTCCATAAGGGCGTTTCCTCCAAGCGCTACAACAACTTTTGTTGCTCTGGAATCATTCTGGGCCGAAACTATTCTATGCGGAACCATATTATCGCTCTCCTTCATACTGGATATTTAACTGTAGTTCTTTGCTGTATACAGGAATATTATAAACCATAACAGCTGAAAAGT
>JAEEYY010000196.1 GCA_016288355.1 Synergistes sp. | reverse complement strand
TTTCTCTATACGAGCCCTCACCTCGTGGATTTTTCTGAAAGACTTCTTGATAACGGGCAAAGGGTCACGGCCTCCAAATGGCAGAATGCCATCGACAAAATAGAAAAAATAATAAACGGTACGGAATATTTTAAAAACGGAGATCTGCCGACATATTTTGAGCTTACGACTGCAGCCGCCATAATGATCGTTTCAGAAGAAAGACCGGATATAGCGGTATTTGAGACCGGTATGGGAGGCCGTCTTGACGCGACGAATATATTAAAGGATGTCAGGCTGAGCATAATAACACCGATCGGCCTGGACCATACCGAATATCTCGGGGAGAGCATCGAAAAGATCGCAGATGAGAAATTTGCGATAATGCGCAAAGGGAAGCCCGCGCTCTTTGCAGGCGGCAAAAAACTGAATGAACGTTTTTATGCCGCAGCTTCAAGAAGCGGCGCGCTGCCGCTGATATTTTCACTTGATTATCAGATAACCGGCGTTTCGTATTCGCTCGCAGGTTCTGATTTTACGCTGAGCGGCCCTTCTTTTGGCGAAAGCAGATATCATACGCCCCTTGTGGGAACTTTCCAGCCTGAAAACGTATCGCTTGCAGCAGCTGCCGCAAATATACTGAAAAAAGATTTCCCGAAGATAACGCAGGAAACGATACGTTCAGGCATTTCCTCCGTCAACTGGCCCGGGCGCATGGAAGTGATATCACGGAAGCAGCCATTTTTGCTGGACGGCGGGCATAACCCGCATGCGATGAGAAGGATAGCGCAGACGATCAGAGCGCTGCTCCCCGGCAGGCGCATAAACGTTGTGACAGCAATGATGAAAGATAAAGAGACGGGAAGGGCTCTTTCATATCTGCGCGACACCGGGGCCGTGCTCTACTGCACAGAAGTGCCTGACTTTCCACGCTCACTTAAAGCTGATGAAATTGCGGAAATTGCAAACAATGAAGGCCTTGAGGTAATGGGCAGTTTTAATGATCCGATAGACGCTATAAATGCTGCACTTTGTGAGGATCTGCCGCTTTTATGCTGCGGCAGCCTTTTTCTTGTCGGCTATGTAAAGGAGCATATCAATGAACTTTACGGGCTTTAATGTCACAAACGATGACACCGGCATCGTCATAGAGCTTGAAATGCCGCAGCGGCTCAGCAAATACTTTTTTGCAAGGCTTTATGCAAAAGGAAAAATGAATGACGAGGCAGCGGGCGATCCCGAGGCAGTATGGCGCGTTCTCGGCAAACGGTACCGCGATGTGCCGCTCGTTGCCCCCTTACAGGTGCACGGAACGAATATTATCGAAGCGGATAAAGATAACTCCCTTCCGCTGCGTCCCGAGGCAGACGGGGTCCTGGTCACGGAACATTCATCCGCATTCGCGAGCCTCCGCTTTGCCGACTGTGCCCCGGTGGTGATAGCAGGCATTTCCGAAAAACCGTGGCTTTATCTGCTGCATTCAGGCTTTAAAGGTACGCTGCAGAACATTGCCGCTGCTGCCCTTGCTGAAGCTGAACAAAGGAACCGGCTGTTCAATAAAGGTAACATCTGGGCATGGATATGCCCGGCTATCGGGGCCGAATGCTATTCACGCAGAAAGGACGACCCTTCAGCTGTAAAAGCCTCGAATGCATTTTCGGCCGAAAATGTATTCGAGGAAGATGAATATTTCAGATTTGACCTGAAAGGAGAGATAGCCTCCCAGATCTCTGCATTCGGCGTTCCGAAGGACAATATTTATACTTTCGACTGCTGCACTTCATGCTGCCGCGATTATTTTTATTCATACCGTGCCGGGGATGCCGAAAAAAGAATTTTTCTTCTTGCCGGGATGCCAAAAACTAAAAGTTAATGTGAAAATCTTATAAGGCCTGGCGCGATCATATTACGGCCGAGAGGTGAAGCGATATGGAAACGATACGTGTGGGAGTTGTGGGGGTCGGACATCTCGGCATGCATCACGCAAGAGTATACACTGAGATCCTGGGCGCGCAGCTGGTAGGCGTTGTAGATATAAACGAAGAGCGCGCGCAGACGATAGCCGAGCCGCTTGGCGTGCCCGCTTACAGTAATATTGATTCTTTTCTTGACAAGGCTCGTCCTGACGCGGTAAGCATCGTTGTTCCTACCAGCAGGCATTATGAAACTGCGAAAGCCGCGATGGAGCGCGGAGTGCATGTGCTTGTCGAAAAACCGGTAACGACAAGCGTGGATGAAGCAGAAAAACTGCTCAACCTTGCGGTCGAAAAAAAAGTCATCCTCCAGGTCGGGCATATAGAACGCTTCAACAGCGCAGTTGAGCATGCCCGCGAATTCGTGAAAAACCCCTATTTTATACAGACCCGCAGGATAGGTCCCTTTTCTCCGCGCATAAACGACGTAGGCGTCGTTCTTGATCTTATGATCCATGACGTCGACATAATACTCTCGATGATCAGCTCAGACCTGATATCGATATCTGCGATCGGGCGCTGCATACGCACAGACCATGAAGACATTGCTTCAGTGCAGCTCTGCTTTGCCAACGGCGCAATGGCGCAGATCCTTGTGAGCCGCGTGAGTGAAAAACGTCAGCGCCAGATGGAGATCACGGAACCGGAGAGAGTCGTCACCGTGGACTTTGCGACGCAGGACATAACAGTTCAGAGGTGCGTAAGAGAAAACGACGGCAGCATAGTCGAGATTCTTGAGCATCCGGTCTTTCCGAAGACCGAACCTCTGAAGATGGAGCTTCAGCATTTCATATCGTGCGTACGGGACGGACTGCAGCCGATGGTCGGCATAAAGGACGGCAAGCGCGCTCTTGAGATCTGCGTTGCGGCGCTGCGGCAGATACACGAGGAAAAGTCTCAGGGGGCGGCGCTTCTTTCAGCTATGTAAAAGCAAAAAAATCAATGACAGTTGTTGATTTAAGAGTTATTATTAAGAGAGGGAGATAGTATCCCTCTCTTTTTGTGTATTCAGGCGCCGGAAGGGTGATTTGCGGCTTGACGGATATTATTAAAAACATACCATCAGTGAATATCCAGGCTTTTGTAGCTCTGCTGCTCTTTGGCGTTTCGCTTTTTCTTGCCAGGATGATAGTAAATATCCAGTCCGGAAAATGGCCCGGCAATGAGATGTGGGTAATATATCTGCGCATCGTCCTTGGCTTTACTTTTGCCGCGTCGATAGGCCTTGGCTTTTACAGCTTTGCCGGAATCGATATCCTGTTCCACAAAGGATGATTTTACAGTACACGTAATTTATCATTATGAAATCGAAAAACGGGGAGAGTTTAACTTATGAATAATCTGCTTGAACGTGCCGCCGCGGGTGACGTCAGGGCGGTAGGACGGCTGATAACCCTTGTTGAGGCCGAAAGCTCCGATACAAAAGATATCATGAAGTCTGTGTACCCGCTGACCGGGCGTGCACATGTTATAGGTATTACCGGCAGCCCCGGCGCCGGCAAAAGCAGCTTCGTAAACAGACTGATCGCCCGCTTCCGCTCCGAAGGCAAGAAAGTCGGCGTCATTGCTATAGATCCGTCAAGCCCGTTCACCGGAGGCGCTATACTCGGAGACCGCCTGCGCATGCAGGATCACGCGGTGGAAGATGGCGTCTTCATACGCAGCATGGGCTCCAGGGGAAACCTGGGCGGCGTGAGCAGAAGCACGCATGAAGGAGCGCTGATACTGGACGCCTGCGGTTATGACGTAGTTATGATCGAAACGGTAGGCGTCGGTCAGTCCGAGGTCGATATAGTAAAGATCGCAGATACTGT
>JAEEYY010000195.1 GCA_016288355.1 Synergistes sp. | reverse complement strand
GCCGACACCTTCGATCGCCGATATTTACGAAAAGGGGATCTCGGTCGGCAGCATGTCGAAAGTATTTTCTCTCGCCGGGCTGCGCCTCGGCTGGATAGCGACGCGCAGCAAAGAAGCTATGGGCGAGATACTGCTGCACCGCGACTACGACACGATAAGCTGCGGCATGATAGACGAAGCCCTTGCAGATGTGGCGCTTTCCGCAAAATCCGCGCTGCTTGCGCGCAGCAGAAAGATAGTGCGCGATAACCTGGCGCTGCTTGACGAATGGGTAGCCGCAGAGCCGCGTTTTTCATATGTGAAACCGCAGTGCGGCACGACAGCGCTGCTCTACTGCGATACAGAGATGCCCTCCGAAGAGTTCTGCAAACGTCTGCTTGCGGAGACCGGCGCGTTTCTTACGCCGGGATCATGCTTCGGTGAAGAGCACTGCTTCCGCATCGGATATGCTTGCGACAGGGAAGAACTGGTAAACGGTCTGAAAAAGCTGAGCGAATTCACGGCAAAACTTTAGAGCGGACAGCTTCACGGGAGCGGGGAAAATGAAAGCGAAAAAGCTCTGTATCATAGGCAACGCGCGCACACAGCAGAAAAACCCGATAACAGCGCGCTTCTCGCATTTTTTCATAGTATTCATAGTGGAGGCCGAGACCGGGATAATAACAGACCTTGACGTGACTGTCATGCTGCCGGCCACCGGAAAATTCATAAAGGAGCTGTTTATGGGGCGGTCGCTTGCCTCCGTGGACAAGGAGCTTTTAGAGGAGATCAGAACGACATACCTTGCATCCTCTCAGAAAGCGATGCAGATGGCCTATATGGAGGCAGTAAAGAAATACCGCGCATGGCGCAGCGAGCATCCTGCTGCAGAGAGCAAAGATCCCGGGTAATTCGTTAACAAAAAGTTTTCCCTGAAAAACAAGTAAGGGCGCTTGCCCGTGTTTATCGGGCAAGCGCCCTCTTTGCGTTGTTCCGGCAGAATGTTTCTGCCTGTTCGTTATTTAAGGTTTTCTTTAATAAATGAGTCTATTTTATCAAACGGGATCTTATCCATCCGGTCGTAAAGGTCGGTGTGGCTCGCGCCCCGTACAATAAAGAGTTCCTTGTTGTCTCCGTTAAGCTTTTTGTACAGATCTTCGCTGAAGTATCTTGAGTGCGCTTTTTCTCCGTGGACCAAAAGCACCGCGCTGCGAATCTCTCCGGCACGTGTAAGTATCGGCATGATTATGAAAGGAAGCGCCGATGTTTTGTTCCAGCCGGCGTTTGAATTTACCGAACGGGTGTGGTAGCCGCGCTTTGTCTTGTAGTAGTCGTAATAATCCTTAACAAAATCCGGTGCGTCTTTAGGAAGAACGTCGGGGACGCCTCCCGCTGTCTCATAGCTTCCCTTTCTGTAGTCTGCGCTCCTCTGCGCGCTCATGGCTTTTATCATTTCATAGCGTGCTTCGGCGCTGTCCGCGCTGTCAAAGTAGCCATTAGCGGTGACCCTTGTCATATCGTACATCGTTGAAGCGACAGTCGCCTTGATTCTGGTATCCATGGCGGCTGCGTTTACAGCCATGCCGCCCCAGCCGCATATTCCTATTATTCCTATACGTTCCGGATCCACATAGTCCTGCGCCGACAAAAAGTCAACCGCGGCGCAGAAATCTTCAGTATTGATCTCCGGGGAAGCAACATCGCGGACACTGCCGCCGCTTTCGCCGGTAAAAGACGGATCGAATGCAAGCGTTATATACCCGCGGCGGGCCATTTCCTGTGCATAGAGGCCGGAGACCTGCTCTTTCACCGCGCCGAACGGTCCGCATACCGCAAGCGCCGCATACTTTTTACCGGCGGCAAGATCAGCGGGCACATACAGATGCCCGACAAGTTCCACACCGTATCTGTTGTGAAAGCGAACTTCGCCTGCCCGCACAGACGGCTCTATCCTGAATACGCGGCTGTCATTAACAAGTTTACTGCCTGTTTCTGCGGCTTCAGCTATTTTCGCAGACAGCGCGCCGGCAGCAATGCTCCCTAACAGCATAACAGTCAATACAAATGCAAATATTCTTCTCATAAAAATCAGCCTCCGTTTTTTTTGTTTTTTAGCAGAGCTCGGACTTCACTCTTCAAAAGAACGCCGAAATAGCGAAAAACCGCACTGATAAAACACTTTTTTAAAAACTTTGTTGCCTTCGTCCCTGCTGAAAAAAGTATATGGGGGCTATGATGAAATAGCAAATACCTAATTATTATTTTGTGATTTACTTGACGAGCATATCATAAAACAACTATACTGAGGCTGCTTAAAATCTCTTTACATCTTCGGAGGAAGCGGATGGAGATCAGAGTGCTGAGGTATTTTCTTGCGGTAGCACGGGAAGGCAGCATCACAAACGCTTCGAATTCCCTTCATATCACACAGCCCACGCTTTCACGCCAGCTTAAGGATCTGGAAGATGAACTGGGGCATAAGCTCTTTCGGCGCGGCAGCCACAATATGTCGCTGACAAATGAAGGTTTCATTTTCCGCAAACGCGCGGAAGAGATAATAGATCTGGCGGATAAGACCGAAAACGAGTTCCGGGCAATGGGAAAGAACATTGCCGGAGACATTTATATCGGCGGCGGAGAAACCGACGCGATAAAATTGCTCGCAGATGTGATTCGCGGACTCAGAAATGATTATCCGGATATACGCTACCATCTTTTCAGCGGGAATGCGGCTGACGTAATGGAACGTCTTGACAAGGGCTTTCTGGATTTCGGAATAATCATCCAGCCCGCCAACCTGACAAAATATGACTGTCTGCATATTCCGGCTGCAGAGACATGGGGCGTGGTCATGCGCAAGGATGCTCCTCTTGCGTCAAAAAGCTGTGTAACGAAGGAGGATCTGGCAAAACTGCCTCTTATACTCTCCAGGCAGGCTATTGAGGACAAAAAAGAGGGCAACGAATTCATAAAATGGTTCGGCGGCGAATATGAAAGTCTGAATATCGTCACGACATTCAACCTTATCTTCAACGCCGCGATCTTGGTGGAAAAAGGCATAGGCTACGCGGTTTCGATAGATAAGCTCGTAAACACGTCGGAAGACAGCCCGCTCTGTTTCCGCCCGCTCGAGCCGGGACTCTGCACCGGACTGGATATCATATGGAGAAAAGATCAGCTGTTCTCCCCCGCCGCAGAACTTTTCATGGAGAGGCTGACGGACAGCTTCAAACAAAAAGCCCCCGCGAAGGGGGCCGATAACACATTTTAAGATCGATACAGATCGTTGCTTTACTCGTCGGAGCTCATGTTTTTCAGCATCTCGTCGAGCTCTACGTAGCTCGTCTTGCCGTTTCCGAGAAGAGGGATGTTTTCCATATAGATAAGTTTTTTCGGGATAGCGATCTCTGCCATTCCTATATCCGAAAGGCGCTGGCGCAGTTCGTCGCGCTTCATATCCGCACGCGTAGTCACCGCTGTAAGCGTCTCGCGGTTCGCGCCGTGAAGCATCGTGACCGCGTGGTTGTCGTCCGGCCACAATTCGGACATTGCTTCCTCTATCGCCGCAAGCGATATCATCTCTCCGCCGATCTTCGCAAAGCGCTTTGCGCGCCCTAATATCGTAACGTAGCCCTCCTCGTCGATGCTCACGATATCGCCGGTATCGTACCAGCCGTCCCTGACAGGCTCCAGCACCCCGGGATTCGTTATGCGCAGGTAGCCGAGCATGATACTGTCTCCCTTGAGCCAGAGCCTGCCGCCTTCGCTTACACCTTCTACCGGCTCAAGACGGTACTCGAGCCCGGCCACTATCGTGCCTACGGTGCCGCTCTTATGGTGCGCGAAATAGTTGTTCGCAACGACCGGTGAAGCTTCCGTAACGCCGTAGCCTTCCGTTATGCGCGTGTCGAAGCGCTCAAACCAGACCTGCTGCGTAGACGGTTTGAGCTTTTCACCGCCCTGAACAAGAAGGCGCATCGTGGAAAAGTCGTAGTTGTCGCCTGCAGCCTTCGCATAGCCGGCAAGGAAGGTATCCGTCGCAAAAAGCAGAGTTATGCGCTCGTCGTAGCATATCGAAGCTATCGTCTTATAGTGGAGCGGCGACGGATAGAGATATACAAAGAAGCCTAATGAGACCGGCATGAACACTCCGCAGAGGCCGAAGGAATGGAATATCGGCATCGCGTTCAGCACGCGGTCCGAGCGGTAGAAATCAACGCGGGTAAACATCTGCGCGTGGTTTGTGTTCAGGTTCTTGTAGCTGAGCACGACGCCCTTCGGCGCACCTTCCGAGCCTGAAGTAAATATGATAACGGCGGGTTTTTCAGTCGCCCCCGGCGTTACCGGACGCGAGCGCAGAAAAGGAGTGCGCAGCGCAGCAGACAGTTTTTTGCCGGTGGTGATAAGAGGAGCAACGTCTTCGAGCCAGAATATGCGGATGCCGGCGTCTTCTATAGCCTGCGAGAGCGCCTCGAGCTTTCCGAGCGTTATAAATTTCTTAGATGAGATCACAGTTTTGAGGCACGCGGTGCGGCAGCAGTTCACCAGCGCGCGCGGCCCCAGTGAGAAGTTCAGCATTGCAGGCACCATGCCGAGCTTCTGCAGCGCGTACATAGTTATTACTCCGCCAAGCGATGTGGGCAGCAGCACGCCGATGTTCTCCTCGCCGAAATTCTGCCGGCGCAGCGCGTCTTCGATCAGCAGCACTCTTGTTATAAAGCCGTTGTAGGTCACCGGTTTCGCTCCGGCGTCGCTGAATATGCGCACATTGCCGCCGAATTCCTTTCTGGCATCAAGCAGGATGTCCCAGAATGGCTTTTCCTTGCGGCGGGCGTAAAGCGACGCTTCGTCCATTATGCGCTCAAGCGCGCGCCCCGCCGCGGCATTGCGCTTTGAACCGGTCAGCCCTTCAGGTATCTCAAGGTTCTTTACCGGGAATATAGTTATAGTGACTTCAGAAAAGAAGCGTACTCCGCGCTTATGCTGTATGCGCGAAAAAGGCGTGCGCTCGGTGCCTTTTATATTTATAGGCAGGATCTTGGCGTTCGTGCGGTCGGCTATCATGGCGACGCCGGGAGATACCTTCATCGGATTGCCTGTCGTCGTGGGCTGCAGTTCCGGGAATATCACGCAGCGCCCGCCGTTTTTCAGCAGGTTGAGGAAATACTTAAGAGAAAGAGGCGCGTCCGCGTCAAGTATATGAGTGTCCGCTATCGGCAGAAAAAAGCTGACGAAGCGCTTTTTCGTAAGGCGGCGCTCTATCGCGAAGGGCACCTTTTCAGGCAGGAATACCGCCAGTATCAGAGGATCTATAAAAGAAACGTAATTGGGAGCTATCAGCACGCCGTTGCCTGCGCTCTCCCAGTTTTCCCATCCTTTTACCCTGACTTTGAAGAAGAGACGCATAACAGTCTTTACAATTAAACGCAGCAAGAGAACCCCTCCGGAGCACAGACGTATGAGAGCGAAAAGGCGCGCCCGTTGAATATGCAGAAATTATATCATGTTATACCTTTTTTATTTTAGTTCACGGCAAATCAAAGCGCGGCATATATAAAATGACCCGGCAGCCGGCGTCTGCATTAAACAAAGTACAAGATCTCCGCGGGGGCCACATACATTTACTGCACACGTGAAACTGCGGTGCGGCCGCCGCCCGCTTGCTCAAGTGCGCGTTACCTGACTGAGAGCGCCTCCGGTCTTTTGAGCCAGCGCAGCACCCATACAAGGAAACAAAGTGATATCAGCCCGCCGCCGAGATCGCTGACAGGATATGCCATCCATACCCCGTTCATGCCGAAGAAGCGCGGCAGCGTAAGGAGCGGCAGGAACATGCAGAGGGCGTGCCGGCAGAACGAAAGCACAAGGGACATCCCACCTTTGCCCAGCCCGTGAAGGGCGGAGAGCGTGACAAGCGTTATTCCCATAAAGGGCATGCCCATATATCCTATCCTCATGCCCGGCACACCGACGGCAAGTATATTCTCATCGACAGTAAAGAACCTCATCATTTCCTCTGCGAAAAGCTCCGCGGCCAGGAAACTGATCACATATAATCCGATCGTCAGGCAGAGCGCGTACTTTATCGCTTCCCTGACACGCGGCGGCAGCCCGGCGCCGTAGTTGTAGCCGATCACAGGCTGCGTCGCCTCTGCTATAGCCATGGCCGGCAGAAAGAGCAGCGAATCTATGCTCAGAAATATGCCCACTGCAGAAAGGCCGTCGTTTCCCCCGTAAAGCGCGACGAAGCGGTTCATCAAAGTCATGAACACCACGAAAGAGAGCTCTACCAGGAAAGGAGAGATACCCACGGAGCATATACGCTTTACGATATCGGGATGCGGGATCGTGATAAAGCGTGCCCTGATGCGCAGATAGGAGTTTTTCCTCAAAAAATATGCAAGCGAAACGGCGGCGGATATCCCCTGGGCGATAACTGTTCCGTAGGCCGCGCCTTTTACACCCATGCCAAGGCCGGCGATGAAGAGCGCATCGAGCGCGATATTTGAAACAGCGCCGATAAGCTGCGAAAACATCGCATACTTCGGACTGCCGCTTGCCCTGACAAGAGAGTTGCCGGCAAAGCCGAAGAGCCCCAG
>JAEEYY010000017.1 GCA_016288355.1 Synergistes sp. | reverse complement strand
GGCAGAGGAGATTCTATGCATAGCTATAAGCAAAATGAACCCCCGGCATAGCCGGGGGATTTCTCAGAACATAAAAAATGGCGCAGGGCTTTTTGCTCTGCGCCATTTTTTGGATCTGTAGTTTAAAAGACAGGGGTTATTTTACTATCCGCACCCTGTACATGCCGCTTATCGCGCGTATGCGGTCAAGCGCTTCGTCGGTTATGCGTGAGTCGATGTCGATTACAGTATAGGCGATCTTATCGCGGCCCTTGTTCGTAAGGTTCGCGATATTTATGTTCTCCTCGCTCATTATCGACGTGAATTTGCTTATCATGCCCGGCAGGTTGCCGTGCAGGCAGGCTATGCGGGACTCGGTCCTGCAGACGCCGGCGTCGCAGTCCGGATAGTTGACGGAGTGCAGGATATTGCCGTTGTCAAGATAGTCCTGAAGCTCGGCCGCCGCCATCATGGCGCAGTTGTCTTCAGATTCGGCGGTGGAAGCGCCAAGGTGCGGCAGTACGACGGAATTCTTCATTTTGACCGCCTTCACGGTCGGGAAGTCTGTAATATACTCCGCGACATGGCCGCTCTCAAGAGCCGCAGCCAGATCGTCTTCGGCCACGAGTGTGTCGCGGGCGAAGTTCAGTATCTTTACGCCGTCTTTCATCTTCGCAATGGCTTCCGCGTTTATCATGCCTTTGGTGGAGGGCATTGCCGGCACGTGTATCGTGATAAAGTCGCAGTTTTCATACAGTTCGTCGACGTTTTCGGAATGGCGCACGTCGCGCTTAAGGTTCCATGCGGAGCCCACGGATATATAGGGGTCGTATCCGTAGACTTCCATGCCGAGGTCTATCGCGGTGTTCGCGACCATCACGCCAATAGCGCCAAGCCCTATCACGCCGAGTTTTTTGCCCTGTATCTCATGCCCTGCGAAGGCTTTCTTGGCTTTTTCGGCGGATTTTGCGATGTTCTCGTCTGAGCTGTTTTCCCTGACCCACTCCATGCCGCCGCGGATGTCCCTCGACGCAAGGAGCAGCCCGGCTATCACGAGTTCTTTTACGCCGTTTGCGTTTGCGCCGGGCGTGTTGAAAACGACGATGCCTTTCTCGGAGCATCTGTCAAGCGGTATGTTGTTGACGCCTGCGCCTGCGCGGGCAACGGCGCGCAGAGCATCAGGGAACTCCATGGAAAGCATGTCCGCGCTGCGGACGAGTATACCGTGGGCTTCCTCTATTTTGTCGGTGATCGTGTATCCGCTGCGGAATTTGTTAAGTCCTATTTTGCTTATCGGGTTAAGGCAGTATATCTTACGGTTTTTCATATCTTTCGTTCGGCATCTTCGCTTTAGGCTTACCCTTTATGCGTGCTTTGCCTCAAACTCCTTCATGAATTTTACAAGCGCTTCGACGCCTTCATAAGGCATCGCGTTGTATATCGACGCGCGCATCCCTCCGACCGTGCGGTGACCCTTAAGGTTCACCAGACCGGAAGCCGCCGCTTCTTTTACAAATGTCTTGTCAAGATCTTCGTTTCCGGTAACGAACGGAACGTTCATCAGCGAGCGCGAACCGGGCTCGACGGTGCCGCGGAAAAGGCTGCTTGAATCAAGGAAGTCATAGAGAAGCTTCGCTTTTTTCTCGTTTCTTTCCTTCATCGCCGTAAGGCCGCCGTTTTTCTTCAGCCATTCGAATACAAGGCCGCAGATATAGATGGCCCAGCAGTTCGGCGTGTTGTAGAGCGATTTTGCGTCGGCCTGGGTCTTCCAGGAGAGCATGACGGGCGTCCCCGGCCAGATCTCTTCTCTTATAAGATCTTCGCGGATTATAGCCACGACAAGTCCTGCAGGCCCCGCGTTCTTCTGCACGCCGGCATAGATCACGCCGTATTTTTCAACGTCTATGGGCTCGGAAAGGAACATCGAGGAAACGTCCGCGACGCGCAGGAGGCCCTTCGTGTTCGGCAGCTTCGGATATCTGGTGCCGTATATCGTGTTGTTCTGGCAGATATATACGTAGTCCGCGTCTTCGTCCACCGGCAGATCCGAGCAGTCGGGGATATAGGAGAATGTCTTGTCCGCCGAAGAGGCGATGCGGTTCACCTTTATATACTTCTCCGCTTCCGCGGCCGCTTTTTTGGCCCACTGCCCGGTGATGATGTAGTCGGCTTTGCCGTTCTGCGAGAGGTTCATCGGAATGGATGAGAACTGCTGGCTCGCGCCGCCCTGCAGGAAAAGCACCTTGTAGCCCGCCGGGATGTTCATAAGCTCACGGAGCGTGGCCTCAGCACCTTCGATGATCGCTTCGAACTCTTTCGAGCGGTGGCTCATCTCCATGACGCTCATGCCTGTTCCGCGGTAATCCAGCATCTCTGCTGCCGCCTGACGAAGAACTTCTTCCGGGAGCACTGCCGGCCCCGCGCTGAAATTATACACTCTGCTCATATTTATAACGCCTCGCTTCATATAGCATGCTATTTTTTTAACAAAGGCTATTATATCACTGTTGTCCATTCTTTCGCATTTTCTGTTATTTTTTTATAAGTTCAGGAACCCGCCGGCTGACTATCTGAATGGAGAAAGGTTTTCAAGCCGCTTAACGCGCACAAAAAAACCGCGCGGCTGAAATGTCAGTGCGCGGCCGCTCGGGTCCTTTTTTCTGAAGCGGCGGCACTATATCTGAAGGACGCTGCTCGGGATCCTCGCAACTATCTCGGGGTGCCTTTCGTTCATGATCTTGACCGATTCCATCATATGTTCACGCAGCACGTCGCCTGCGGTCACCGGATCCCTTTCCTCTATCGCCTTTATTATCTTTGCGTGCTGCTCGATTATATGCGGCATCCATCCTTCATCTGCAACAAGGTTCGGATGCAGCAGCAGATTGTTGTTTTCGACGAGCGCGTTGACGCTTTCATTTATCCTCGAGAGTATCGGGTTATGCGCAGCTTCCGTCACAAGATGGTGCAGCAATGCTTCCCACTTTCCGCTCTGTTCCAGCTCCTCCGGGGTCGAATAGGGGCAGGCGGCGAATGATTCATAGCATTCGTGCAGCCTGCGTATGTCTTCGTCGGTGCGGCGCTGTGCGGCAAGACGTGCGGCAGGCACGGAGATTATCGTGCGCACTTCGAGCTGGTAAATGATAAAGTCGGCAGGCAGAAGCTGTATTCCCTGGAGCGATTCGAGAACGTCATAGCCTTCTGCATCCCTCACGAATATCCCCTGGCGTTCACGTATTTCG
>JAEEYY010000194.1 GCA_016288355.1 Synergistes sp. | reverse complement strand
ATCAGGTGGCTGTTGGCGAAAGTAAGACCAAGTTTCATCGTAATGTTCTCAGGTGCAGCAAAAGCAACGGATGAAAAAGCAACAGCAGCAAAAGCACTCATAACAAATTTGCGTAGTGACATGGTGACCTCTCCTTTTGATGAAATGATTAAAATGCAGGCCGAATACATGAAACCTAGAATAACATTGATCAAAAAAATATATACGACCTATACATGAAATGAGTATAGTTGAGTGAGTGAATTCTGTCAAGCTTTACTCTGCTATAAAGCCCTCTTAAGACTTTAGAAATAATGTGCCACAAGCAGATAATAAGCCATATCTTTAATACTATATATTTGTTCGGCCGGCTGCTCATCAAGCTACCGCTCTATAACTCTTCCATCCAGTAAGAAAACGCTGCTCAGATATTTTATTACTATATTTAATACTACAAAAGAGGCTGTCTCAAGACTCATGCATTGGATGAGTGAGAGACAGCCTTTTTTGTCAGCAATGAGGGAGACGTTGCTCCTCTTTAAGCAACTCCCCTACCGGCATGAAACACTGTGTTTTCCCAGTCGGAGCAGGATTTCAGCTCCTTTTTGAAATGGGCATCAGGCACAGCCTTCAGTGATTGTATTTCGAAATAAGTTTTTTCGCTTGCATACTCTTTACTGTTGTGATAGAATTCCTCCCAACAAAAAAAGAATGTCACTTTTATCAAGAGCCAGGGGAGAGAGTCAGCTTGATGATCCTGCGCCAACCTGCCCGATTGGGTAAGGTGGTCCAGCTGACAGCGATGAGGGGATGCCTTCTGAATAGTATCAGCCGCCTTGATTCGCTCAGGCGGCTTTTTTTGTATGCTTGACATGGGAGGAACACGCATGATCCAGCTTCGCGGCATCACGAAAACATACACGTCGCCCGATGGCACAATAGTCGAAGCGCTGCGCGGTATTGACTTGGATATTGGAGATGGCGAAATCTTCGGTATCATTGGACTCTCCGGCGCGGGCAAATCGACGTTGCTGCGCACGATCAACCGACTTGAAGAACCGACAAGCGGAACAGTGGTGATCGACGGCACCGAGATCACCTCTCTTGATGAACGAAGTCTGCGACAGGCACGGCGCGGCATGGGCATGATTTTTCAGCATTTCAACCTGCTCTCGTCGCGTGATGCGGCTGGTAATGTGGCTTTTCCTCTGGAACTGGAAGGCAAAAGCACCTTACAGATTGCCGAACGCGTCAAGAATATGCTCTCGCTTGTCGGTCTCTCAGACAAAGCGCACTCTTACCCTTCTCAGCTTTCCGGAGGACAAAAGCAGCGTGTTGCCATTGCCCGCGCGTTGGCCAATGAACCAAAGTTTTTGCTCTGTGACGAGGCAACCAGCGCTCTTGACCCAAAGACCACCCGCTCAATCCTCTCACTGCTGGCTGAAGTCAATAAAACGCTCGGCGTTACTATCATCGTTGTCACGCACGAGATGAACGTGATCCGTGAGATCTGCTCGCGCGTTGCGATCCTGGAAAACGGCCGCGTTGTAGAACAAGGATCTGTACGCGATCTGTTCTTTAATCCGAGATCACGTACTGCTCGGGAATTCCTTGCCAAACTGCCGCGAACGGGCGGTGAGGCCGACTTACCGCACGAGGCAGGCAAGCCCGTTGCTGTGCTGTCGTTTGACGGAGAGAACGCGGGGCTGCCGCTCATCTCGCAAACGGTCAAGGCAACAGGAGTGGACATCAACATCTTGGCGGGAGCGATCGATAATCTCTATGTATCGCGCGTAGGAACGCTAACGGTGCAGTTTGAGGGGGCTCCTGAGGTGATTGCCGCCTCACTTGAAATGATTCGCCAGGCGGGCGTGAAAGCTGAGGTGATCTGGAATGGCTAAAATCGTTACGCTGCTGTGGGGACCGACGCTGGAAACGCTGTACATGGTCGGCGTCTCGAGTTTTTTGGCCTGCATCATGGGACTGCCGCTCGGAGTTGCGCTGACGCTGACGGAAAAGGGAGGCCTGCGCGAATCACCGCGCGTCTACAAGCTGCTTGACGTGTTCGTCAATGTCTTTCGCTCCTTTCCGTTCATCATTCTGATGATCATTCTCTTTCCGCTGTCGCGGCTGGTCGTTGGTTCTACGATCGGCACAACAGCTGCGATTGTGCCGCTTTCCGTATCGGCAGCACCGTTTGTAGGCCGCGTTGTCCAAGGGGCTTTACGTGAGGTGGATAAGGGCGTCATCGAAGCAGCGCAGGCGATGGGAGCCGACACAAAGACGATCGTGACGCGGGTGCTTTTGCCCGAAGCCTTGCCTTCGCTCGCCAGTGGTGTGACGCTGACGGTGATCGCTATCATCGGCAGCTCAGCTATGGCCGGAGCGATCGGAGGCGGAGGGCTCGGCGATGTAGCCGTGCGTTTCGGATTTCATCGATTCCGCAGCGACGTACTGGCTGCTTCGGTGTTCGTCATTATTGCGCTTGTACAGGGGATTCAATGGCTCGGCAACGGAATCGTGCGCAGGCTGAGCCGGAATCGATAAATAATTTCCAGGAGGTTTGTTTCCATGAAAAAGTCGTTTGTTATCGCGTGTGTATGTTCCCTTTTGCTGGTTTCGTCGGCTTATGCCGGTGTGCTGCGCGTCGGTGCGACACCAACGCCTCACGCCGAAGTGCTGGCCCAGGTCAAAGATGCGCTGGCAGCTGAGGGCGTCGAACTGAAGGTCGTTGAGTTCACCGACTATGTCACGCCCAATCTGGCGCTGTCCGACGGCGAGCTCGACGCCAACTACTTCCAGCACCTGCCCTATCTTGTCTCGTTCCGCAACGACCGCGGGCTGAAGCTCGTTTCTGTCGCGACGATCCACGTGGAGCCGATGGGTCTGTTCTCCAAGAACGTCAAGGCGTTGTCCGACCTCAAGGACGGAGCTTCGATCGCAATTCCCAATGACCCCACCAACAGCGGCCGCGCGCTTCTGCTGCTTCAGTCGGCAGGCCTGATCAAGCTTGACCCCAAAAGCGGGCTGACTGCAACTGAGCTTGATGTGGAAGATAACCCTCACGGTTTCAAGTTCCGTTCGCTTGAAGCAGCCCAGCTGCCCCGTGCCCTCGACGACGTGGACGCCGCTGTTATCAATGGCAACTACGCGCTGCCCGCAGGCTTCAATCCCGCCAAGGATGCTCTTCTTGTTGAAGGAGCTCAGTCGCCCTATGCCAATGTCATCGCCGTTAAAGCCGGCAACGAGAAAAACGAGGATATTGCTAAGCTCGTCAAAGCTTTGCAAAGCGAAAAGATCTCCGCGTTTATCCTGAATACGTACTCCGGCGGTGTGCTTCCCGCGTTCGGCGGACCTGAACAGTAACTCATTCTTTTCTCGCCGAAACATAAGAATCACAAAGCGGTTGCCTCGATGAGATGAGGCAACCGCTTTATTCGTTATTAACAGACAATGTTGCTTACGGCACCAGTTTCTCGCCATCTCCTAACGCTTTCCGCTCACGCTCACGAAGCAGAATGTGGACCATATCCGGCTTCCACTCCGACAGTCTCCCCTTGTGTGGGTCACTAGCTGATGTATCCAATACAGAGGCCGGAATGATTGTTTTCTCTCCAAACTTTCTGTTGATCTCATCCATGGCTTTCATGAGTGCGTTCATCTTTTGCCGTTTTGGGTCGAGGTCTTCCAGAATCATCTGTCCCCCATCAGCCGGTTCCAGGTCAGTGAAAAAAATGCCGGCTTTGGCGTAGTCAATGTTTTTCTGGTATACAAACTCCAGCGCCCTGACAGCACCTTCGACGATCTCATCGGTGATGCTCGTCGGCGGATTCAGGGGAACAATGTAATCACGGACGATCACATCTTCCGTGAAGTAACTCGTCCTCAGATGGACACCGATACTTCCGGCGCGTAGTCCTGCGTGTCTTAGCCTGAAAGCGCCCTCAGTAGCGTGCTTTACTACGGCATCCTTGATCAGTCCATAATCCCGGAGTCTTTGCCCAAAAGAGGCTGAGACCATCATGCTCT
>JAEEYY010000193.1 GCA_016288355.1 Synergistes sp. | reverse complement strand
CGGGGAGTATCGTAGAGTATGGTTCAGTGAAGGATATTTTCGAATCACCTCTTCATCCATATACCCGCGGACTGCTAGGAGCAATCCCTAGACTTGACTGTGATCAGGGTAGCCTTGAAGTGATTCCTGGCTCTCTGCCGAATCTTCTGCATCTGCCGCCTGGCTGCAAGTTCAGGCCACGTTGTCCTCATGCGTCAGCACGTTGTGCGACTGCACGGCCTGCACGGGTTAATGCGGGGGAAGGTCATGAGGTAGCTTGCTATGAATATTGTTGAAGTCAAGAATCTGACGAAATATTTCCCGATTGAGAAGGGCATCCTTTTTCGTTCTGTTGTCGGGCATGTGAAGGCAGTAGATGGTATTTCGTTTTCAATTCCTGAGGGAGAGACTCTGGGACTGGTTGGAGAGTCAGGGAGCGGTAAATCGACTGTTGGCAACATGATCCTGCGCCTGCTCCGTCCAACATCCGGCGATATCATCTACCGCGGTAAAACTATCCTTAACTTTTCTCGCGCAGAAGAACGTGCATTTCACAGCAAAGCACAGATGGTTTTTCAAAATCCGTTCGCTTCCTTGAATCCGCGCATGATTGTCGGGGATATTATCGGTCGTGTCCTGCGTGTCCAAAACCCATCGCTGAAACGTGAACAAGTACAGGAACGTGTTTTGCATAGCCTGGAGGAAGTCGGGCTGAAGCGTGAACATATGACTCGTTACCCACATGAGTTTTCAGGTGGACAGCGGCAACGTATCGCTATTGCCCGGGCGTTGATTTCGGACCCGGAGTTCCTTGTGTTGGATGAACCTACTTCAGCTCTTGATGTTTCGGTGCAGGCACAGATCCTCAATCTTTTTAAAGAAATCCAGAATTCTCGTAACCTGTCGTATCTGTTCATCAGTCACAACTTGTCTGTGATCCGACACATCAGCCACAGTGTTGCTGTCATGTACCTTGGCAATCTTATGGAATACTGTTCGCGGGAAGAACTCTTTGCATCGCCTTTGCACCCTTACACTCAAGCTTTATTGCGGAGTATACCGAAACCATTCGTCACCGGTGAAGACATTTCTGATAAGATTATCAAAGGCGACATTCCAAGTCCGATCAATCCACCTACCGGTTGCCGCTTCAATACCCGTTGTCCTCTGGCTGACGACGATTGTCGAAGTGTACGACCAGAATGGCGGGAGATTCGTGCCGGGCACTGGATCGCTTGTTGTAAGGCACGTGCTTGATTTGGCTAATTCTGCCTTCTTGGCAGTTTGAGCAACTATTTTTAGGGAGGGAATCGCATGAAAATTTACCGTACCACATTGTGTGTGTTGTTAGCTGTTGTGCTGATGGTCTCAGGAGCAGCGCTTGCCGTCGACAAGGATACAATCGTTGTCGTCAAGAGCGCTGAGATCATTTCACTCGACCCACAGGACATTACTGATACACCGTCCGAAGACATGAACCGCAAGATCTATGAAGGGCTCGTTGATTTCAGCCCTGAATTGAGCGTGGTACCCAAGCTGGCTGAGAGCTGGGAGGTCTCGGAAGACGGCATGACCTGGACTTTCAAACTGCGCAAGGGCGTCAAGTTCCACAGTGGAGCGCCGTTCAACGCTGAAGCTGTGAAGCTCAGCTTCGATCGCCTGCTTGGCGGCAAGTTCAAGAGGTCCTCTTTCTTCCGCCCTGCGATCAAGGAAGTACGTGTCATTGATGAATTTACAGTGGCATTTGATATGAAGCAGCCCTTTGGGCCGTTCCTGAATAACCTTGCCCACACGGCAGGACTTATAATCGACCCGACTTACGCGGCCGACCCTGTTAAGGCTGCCAAGATGAAGCGCAACCCCTCTGGTACCGGTCCGTTCAAATTTGCTGAATGGGAAGCCGGCGACTTTGTGCGTCTCGAAGCCAACAAAGATTATTGGCAGGGTGCTCCTAAACTGAAGAATGTTGTTTATAAATTTGTGCCCGAGGCTGCAAGTCGTGCAATGATGGTCGAGACAGGTGAGGCGCAAGTTGCTCAGTCCGTCAATAACGCCGATGTTGAACGACTGACACAAAATCCTGACATCGACATGCGAATCTTCGCCAACGTGTCTGTAGCAGCGATTATCCCCAACACGACACACCCCATCCTTAAGGATGCCCGTGTACGCCGTGCCCTTGCTTATGCAATCGATCGCGTCAGCATCTGTGAAAAGATTCTTGGTGGTTTTGCAGTGCCTGCATACTGGAATGCTTCACCTTCCGTGAACTGTTCTGGCGGCCAGGATTATGTGATTCCTTATGATCCTGAGCAGTCTAAGAAGCTCCTTGAAGAGGCTGGCTGGACGAATGTCGGCGCGGACGGCATCCGCACGAATGCGGCGGGAGAGCGCCTCAGCCTTGAGCTTTGGACTTCCAGTGCCAATGGCATTCTGCCCGAAGCATACCTTGGATTCGCCAAGGCCGTTGGCATGGAGCTGAAGATTGTGCAGATGGACTGGGCTGCCTTCATGTCATCGGTAGCTAAGCCCATTGACCAGAATAAGTCTCAGCTCTTCATGGTCGGTTGGAGTCCCTCGACTGGTGATGCCGACTGGGTATACCGTCCGCTTTTCTCCTCTGCGATGTGGGCGCCCGTCGGGGCAAACCGCGCGTTTTACAAGAACGACATCGTTGACGAGAATATTGCTGTCGGTATGCGTGAATCTGATTCCAAGCTTCGTCAGGCAGCTTATGATAAGGTCGAAGCGCAGCTGATGATTGATTTCCCGCGTATCCCGATCTATTGCGGCAAGAACCTCTTTGCGGTACGCAAGGAAGTCAAGAATCTCAATATTCTTCCGTTGAACTTTATTTGTGTTGACCACCTGACTGAGATCGAATAACAGATAAAAATCAGGCCGAAGGCTCATTAGAGCAGTCGGCCTGATTTGTGAAAACGTTTCATCTGGCTGAATGAATTGTAAGGAGAAAGATGCTCATGAAAATTTACATCAGTGCTGACATGGAAGGCGCAACTGGCATAACAGATGTTTGGCAGACGATGAATAGTCGTCCTGAATACTCATTTGGCTGTAAGATGCAGCTGCACGACGTCCGGGCTGCTGTCGAAGGAGCTCTGGCCGGCGGTGCGGATGAAGTGTTCGTCAATGATGCCCACGGACGCATGATCAACCTTGATATAAACGGTTTCGGTACAAAAGTGACCCTGCTCAGCGGACACTCCAAAGCACTTGGCATGATTGAGGGATGCGAAGGATCAGACGGTGTCTTTTTCGTTGGTTATCATGCGATGGCAGGTTCGGCTAAAGCTGTGCTCGATCATACAATCTCAGGAGCCACGGTCTTCTCGATTTCACTGAATGGCAGAGAAGTGGGTGAGTTGGGAGTGAACGCCGCAGTTGCTGCTGAGTTCGGGCTCCCAGTTGCTTTTGTCGAAGGCGATGATGCGCTTGAGCAGGAAGTCCGTTTGATGCTGGGGGACCAGATTGAATTTGCCAGGGTGAAGGCAGCTCATGGACGACTTGCTGCGGAGTGTCTGACGCCTGAAGATTCCTATCCCCTGATCCGCGAGAAAGCTCGTCGGGCAGTCCATCTTCTGAAAGAAGGACGAGCTCCAAAGTATGATATCGGCGATGGTTCGTATGACCTGCGTATCACGTTCCATACAACAGCGCAGTGTGATGAGGCCATGCTGATCCCTGTGCTTGAGCGGATTGGCGGGCGCACTGTACGAATTTGCGGAAAGGGAATGGCTGAAATGCGCATGTGGGCTAATGCGATCATTAGTTTGGCAGGAACGGGTAATCGATAGAGTATTTACAGTACCAGACTAAAATGTCCGCCAAAACATTTCCCATTCTGATCTCGTCCACCAAGGTAAAAGTCAAAAGTTCCACCGGATCCAACTTTGCTGACAGCGATCATGGGAAAACGGACTGTCCATTTGTCGTTGCAAGTGTGTAGGCTGTCGGTAATCGCGTGTATTCCTTCCGTCCGTGCATTTGCGTTTTCCCAGGAGAGGCATAATATTGCTTCCTGAGGGATTCTTCCTGCATCGAGAGAGAACGTCAGAATCAGTTCTGCTTCGCTCATCTGTGCAGTAACTTTCATCTCCAACTTGGCAAGCTCCTTCGTCCAGCCGCGCAGGCGTGAAACAGCAAGCGCGGCTGTTTTTTCATCGGCTTCATACAGAATACTGGCTGAATCTGCTGCACTATCGAAAGCGCGTGTAATATTGATTTCTTCATGAGACGCGAGAACCTGTTCTAAGCACAACAAAGCTCTTTCATGTGTTGTATGTAGTTCTTCATAGAATAGTTCAAACAGATTTTGATAGTCGCGGAATTCCTGCCAGATATTGTCCTGACGTCCCGAAAGATTCTTTTCAGGCTGAATATGTGAGTTCAGCAGGTAAAGCGACTGGTCGCCCATCGAATCAAATTGACGGGGAATTCTATAAAACGGGTGTAATGGAAGATAAGGCAGTTCGCAAGGTCGGCCAAAGCACGTCCATAGTGTCGTGAGGTCAGGTCGGTCTCGTGAGCTGAACACTGCTACGATGGATTCCACCGTTGTCCCTGTGCAGATACGACGGAGCTCAGTGTTATGAGGCGAACCACCGGTACTTGATGACCTCATCCACTCAGGATCCATCACAGTACCTTCGAAATGACTGCGGAGAACCTCCTTAATCACATCAACGGGAATAGGCTCGCGGGGAACAATTGCAAAAGGATATGAATCCTCTCGCGAAAGGGAGCTTCGTGTCAGAAGGGAGTATCCAGCGGCGCTACGGAATCGGTTGCCAGGTCCCATCCATGTTTTTTCAGACTGCCAGACACGGGAAAAATCAAACGGACCATCTTTGGGGTCATACCAGCCTTTTTCCCGGGCGTATTCGATTAATCCGGGTGAAATTATGCATATACTGTCGTCTATATCATGCACAGTGAACCAGTTGGGAATAAAAACTGCTTCGTTGTCGCCCACGCGACGTGCAACATAATGTTTACCTCGTGAAGCCTGAAGCACCCAGGCTTCATCAGCATCTGCAGCGACGTAAGCACGCCCGGATCCGGTGTAGCCGTAACGAGACAGCATGTCGGCCGCAATTTCGATTGCTTCACGAGCTGACTTCGCGCGTTCTGCCATGATCCGCCGCAGATTATAGCCAATTCCGCCCTCACTCAGCAGTGCAGGATCATCCATATCCATTTTAGATTGGCCGCAGCTATCGCTGACGATCAGGACACCGGCGTCGTTGTAAAACGAGTCGGCATTCGAGAGTCCTCCTGAAGCACGTTTCACTTCGCTCCAATAAAAACCATGTGTTTGTGGAACCTGCGGGATACAAGCGCATCCTGTTTCAGCAGAAAGAACCTCATCACAGGCATGGGCAGACGGAGGAACATACCCATGGCGGTTGACAATATGGTCAGCATCGTCTTCGTTGTGTCCGACGACAACATGCCCAGTGGCAGAAGCGTTTTTGCCAAGTATTACCGTTGTACAGGCAAGAGCGCCTCGTACGAACATAAGGAGCATCAGGAAAGAAAATACAAAGATAAACATAGACATTCACTCTTTTCGTTTTAGGTATAGAAACTCCTATGAAGTGCATAGTAAACTACAATATTCCTTCTCCAGAACTATGTCAATACAGAGGCCATTTCCAGTTTGTTGCTCCAATTCGATGAGAGTTACACTTTAAAATACGGCGTTATGAGCGTACAGGAACAAGAGCTTTACCATTGTGTAAATTCACAGTCGTTACCAGGGGCTTATAGCCGTTATTACCCATCGCTGTCCGTGAATATCGCAGATTGCATGGTAGTGGATACATCTTCTTGCCACTCACAGAAGTGTAGGTTGTTGGATTGGAAAACGGATATGGTTCACATTCTACTTGAGAGCGTGAGCGGAAAGCGCTTGATGATGAGAAACGGGTACCGGGGGCTGCGTAATACGTAAATAATATTAATCTCCATCCGCTCGTATTGATCAAAAGAGGCTGCCTCATCTATATAGGGCAGCCTCTT
>JAEEYY010000192.1 GCA_016288355.1 Synergistes sp. | reverse complement strand
TTCTTATCTTCCAGTTTGGAGACGGTTTTTCCAACCTGCTCTGGCCTACAAGCTTTATGGTCGTGGTATGTGCTATGGTCAGAATACCTCTTTCACGCTACTACAAATGGATACTGCCATTCTACTCGATATGCTTTCTGCTGCAGGCAGCATTCATTATAGGCGCGGTAGCTTTCGGCTACGGCCCATTCTGATTCGCGGGGCAAAACCATGTTGACTGCCACAAAAATAAAAGAACAGATTGATGCGTACTCTGACAGAATCGTTTCTTTCAGAAGACATTTGCATATGCACCCTGAGATTGGTTTTGATACCAAGGAAACAGAAGCTTTCATAAGACAGTTTCTCATATCAGAAGGCATTGAATTGCTTGAATCCTCCGTAGGCGTAATTGGGATAATACGAGGAAAGAACGACGAACGTTGTACCGCGCTGCGTGCAGACATAGATGCACTCCCGCTTGAAGAGGAAAACGAGGTCCCTTACAGATCAAAGGTCAAAGGGAAAATGCATGCATGCGGGCATGACGGACATACAGCAATGCTAATGGGAGCGGCCCATGTCCTTCAACAGAATAGGCAAGAGCTTTGCAGCGACGTTATCCTGATCTTCCAGCCTGCAGAAGAGGGACCATTTCCCGGGGGCGCCAAGCTTATGCTTGAAGAGTTGGAATCCCACAGGCTTTTAAAAAAGATAAGCTCTATCTCGGCATTGCATCTTACTACTGAATATCAGTGCGGTAAAATCGCGGGCGGGTTCGGCCCTATGATGGCCTCTACTGATGAGTTTGACATTGCGATTACTGGTGTGGGCGGACATGTGGGACTTCCGCATATGACATCAGATGCACTCTCTGTTGCGGCCAAGTTCATAACTGGGATGGAAAGTTTCATGTCAAAACAAATAAACCCATTCGACTCGACAGTCTTTGCTGTTGGAACGTTAAATGCAGGTACGGCACGCAACATCGTTCCTAAAAAAGCCTTGATATCAGGAAGCCTGCGCTGTCAGCGTGAGGAAACGAGAGGTTTCGTACTGGAAGGGGCTGAAAAGCTGCTTAAAGCTCTGTGCGATTTTTCAGGCACTTCATACAGTATCAACATCAGACGTGGGCTTCCTGTCCTCGTAGTAAACAACAAAAAGACTGAAGAGATAGAAGGACTCGCCCGTGAACTGATTGGTAAAGAGAATGTGATCCGCCTCAAGCACTCCAATATGGGAGCCGAAGACTTCGCTTTCCTGGCCGAAAAGATACCGGCAACATTCGTATGGATAGGTGCCAGAAATGAAGAAAAGGACTTAATCCATATGATGCACAGCGCAAAGTTTGACATAGACGAAAACGCTTTGAGCGTAGGGGCTTCGCTGCTTAGTACAGTCGCGGCCCTCCCGCGCTGATATCAAAAAGACAACACCCTTAGAAAAATCAGACGGGCAACATAGCTGAAATACTGCTGATCCACAACAAAAAAGCCGGAAGAGATCTTCCGGCTTTTTGTTCGTTTTTATATATTTTTGCGGCTGTATTAGTAATCCATACCGCCCATGCCGCCCATACCGCCCATGCCGCCTGCCATGTCGCCGAGGTGGTCTTTCTTTTCCGGCTTGTCCGCTACAACGGCATCGGTCGTGAGTATCATGGCTGCTATCGAAGAAGCGTTCTGGAGCGCGGAGCGCGTTACCTTTACAGGGTCGATTATGCCGGCTTCGATCATGTCGACATACTCGCCGGTCGTGGCGTCGAGTCCCTGACCTGCTGCCAGAGTCTTGACCTTTTCGATGATGACGTCGCCCTGCATACCGCTGTTGTTCGCAATCAGGAACAGAGGCTCGGTGAGGGCCTTGCGTACTATCATGGCTCCGGTCTTTACGTCGCCTTCCAGCTTCTTGGCTTCTTTGTCTACAGCCTTGATGCATCCGACGAGCGCCACTCCGCCGCCGGGGACTATGCCCTCTTCAACTGCCGCGCGGGTCGAGTTCAGCGCGTCTTCGATGCGGAGCTTGAGCTCTTTCTGCTCTGTCTCGGTGGCGGCTCCGACCTGTATTACCGCTACGCCGCCGACGAGTTTGGCGAGGCGCTCATGGAGCTTCTCTTTATCGTACTCGGAGGTCGAGTCGGCAAGCTCTTTTTTGATCTGCGCCGCACGGTCCTTGATCGTCTGCGCGTCGCCTGCGCCGCCTACGATGGTGGTGTCTTCCTTCGTGACCTTGATCTTCTTTGCGTGGCCGAGGTCCGCTACATCGGCGCTCTCAAGCTTGCGGCCGACTTCTTCGCTGATCACGTTTGCGCCGGTTACGATCGCTATATCCTGCAGCATGGCCTTTCTGCGGTCGCCGAAGCCGGGGGCCTTGACGGCAACTACCTGGAGGATGCCGCGGAGCTTGTTGACGACCAGCGTCGCCAGAGCTTCGCCTTCAACATCTTCAGCGATGATGAGGATAGGCTTGCCGAGCTGCGCTATCTTTTCGAGGACGGGGAGCAGATCCTTTACGTTTGAGATCTTGCCGTCTACGATGAGGATGTTGGCGTCGTCAAGAAGCGCTTCCATGCGGTCGGGGTTCGTGATCATGTAGGGGCTGAGGTAACCCTTGTCGAACTGGAGACCCTCGACTGTCTCAAGCGTGGTGCCGAGGCTCTTGCTGTCTTCAACGGTGATGACGCCCTCTTCGCCGACCTTCTCCATCGCTTCGGCTATAAGTTCGCCGACTTTCTTGTCGTTGGCAGAGATCGAGGCGACCTGTGCGGTCTTCGTGTGTCCCTTGACCGGGGACGCCATCTTCTTGAGTTCATCGACTACTGCTTCCGTAGCCGCTTCGATGCCCTTGCGGATCTGCATGCCGTTTGCGCCGGCTGCTACGTTCTTTATGCCTTCGCGGATCATTGCGCGGGCAAGCACAGTCGCGGTCGTGGTACCGTCGCCGGCCACGTCGTTCGTCTTGGAAGCGACTTCTTTGATGAGCTGTACGCCCATATTCTCGAACGGATCTTCGAGCTCGATCTCCTTGGCTATCGTAAC